>NZ_JAPYKP010000023.1:0-59201 GCF_037179725.1 Mesorhizobium sp. Cs1321R2N1
CAACAAACTCAAACAGTTCCGCCGCGTCGCAACACGATACGACAAGTTGCTCGCCAACTTCATGGGCTTTGTCAAACTTGCCGCTATCGCTATCTGGCTCAGGTAGTTAAATCGTCACTACGCCCTAGGACTTGATTTTCTTTTTTAAAATGATGGTGCCCAGAGGCGGATTCGAACCACCGACACGCGGATTTTCAGTCCGCTGCTCTACCAACTGAGCTATCTGGGCCTGTTCCGGCTAACGAAAACTCGTGCTCCGGATTTCATAAAGGCACCGTGGGCACCCCTTGAAAGCGCGTGGGTTATAGCATGGGAATCCGGCCTGTCCAGCGCCCAGATGTGGATTTCCCGCAGGAAAAGAAATGCCCCCCGATGGGCTGGTTTCCATGCCGTGCGCCCGCCTATCTGGCGCTTGCCAGTCCCTTGCGGAAGTCGGATGGCGTCATGCCGGCGAGCTTGCGGAAGGATTTGTTGAAGGCGCTGAGCGAGCCGAAGCCACTATCCATGGCCACGCGCAGCACATTGGCGTCCTGATGCATCAACAGCGCCTGCGCGTAGCTCAGCCGCAGAAGGTTGACATATTCGTTGAGCGTCATGCCGGTCGATTTCTTGAACAGGCTCATGGCGTATTTTGGGTGGATGTCGGCGGCCGCCGCTATGTTCACGCAATCGATGTCGTAGAGGAAATTCTCGGCGATGAAATCGCACATGCGCCCGACATTGCGCGACGACTGCTGATCGAAGGGGCTGCCCGCTTCCTGCCCGGCGGCGTTTCCCGGCACCAGCCGGTAGGGCTCGAACCGCACCCGCTCCAGCCGCAGCAGAAGTTCGTTGACGGCGTGCTCGGCCTTGGCCGGATCGCCTGAGCGGGCATAGCGGTTCCAGCGGGCGAAATTGTCGTTGTCGGATTGATCGGTGGCGCTGGTCACCAGCGTCGCGCCCGTCATCAGCCGATGACGTATGTCCGCCGGTAGGTGCAGCCGAAAGAAATGCACCAGCGGCAGATGCGCGCCGGCATAGACGGCGTCGTCGCTCAAATCGTCCATCTGATGCGGCAAGCCGCCCCAGAACAGGCACATCTCGCCGGCCGAAAGCGATATTTCGTGCTCGTTCATGCGGTAGTGGACGGAGCCGCGGACGATGAAATTCACCTCGACCTGGGCATGCCAATGCGGCTTCAGCATCACCAGCGGGTTGGTGTGGAACATCTGCAGCGCCAGCGGAAAACCCTCAACGCTGCTGGCGCCGGGCTGGTAAAACGGCCTGTCAGGCATCTTACTTTCCGCCAATTCCATATTCCCTCTGTCAGGGACAGGCCCTCACCGGTGCCTAGTCTAGCCACGCTCACAGAGAGAGCAAATGAAATGGGAGGATTTCAATGCGCATCACACTGTCCTGCGCCGCGCTAGCGCTTGCCCTGGGCTCCGCCCCGGCCTTCGCGCAATCCGGCGAAATCACGATCTGGAGCTGGAACATTGCCGCTTCGTCCCTGAAGGCAACGGTTGCCGGCTTCAACAAGCTGCATCCCGACATCAAAGTCACGGTCCAGGATCTCGGCAACCAGCCGACCTACGACAAGTCGATCGCCGGATGCGCGGCCGGCGGCGTCGGGCTGCCCGATATCGTCACCATCGAGAATGGCGAGGCCGAGAACTATTGGAGCCAGTTCCCCGACTGTTTCGTCGACCTGCATACGCTGGGCTATACGGCGGAAGACCAGAAGAAATTCCCCGATTTCAAGCGCACCGAACTCGAAGTCGGCGACAAGGCCTATGCGATGCCGTGGGATTCCGGCCCGGTCGCCGCTTTCTATCGCCGCGACTTCTATGAGAAGGCCGGTGTCGATCCGGCATCGATCAAGACCTGGGACGATTTCATCGCCGCCGGCAAGAAGATACAGGCCGCCAATCCGGGGGTCTCGATGACCAATGCCGATTTCAACGGCGACAGTGAATTCTTCCGCATGATCTCCAACGAACAGGGCTGCGCCTATTTCGCCGAGGACGGCCAGTCGATCACGGTCAACCAGCCCAAATGCGTCGACGCCATGACCAAGGTCAAGGAGATGAAGGACGCTGGCATCGTCTCGTCCGCCGACTGGGGCACCAAGATCACCAACAACACCGCCGGAGCCGTCGCCACCCAGGTCTATGGCGGCTGGTACGAGGGCACTATCCGCACCGAATCGGCAGGCGAAAACGGCAAATGGGGCGTCTACCTGATGCCGAGCCTGACCGCGGACGGTCCGCGCGCCGCCAATCTCGGCGGCTCCTCGCTCGCCATCACTTCGGCGTCGAAGAACAAGGAAGCGGCCTACGAGTATTTGAAATACACGCTCGGCACCAATGAAGGCCAGATCACCATGCTGAAGGAGTTCGGTCTTGTCCCCTCGTTGGTCTCGGCCCTGAACGACCCCTATGTCAGCCAGGGCCTGCCCTACTGGGGTGGCCAGGCGGTGTGGAAGGATATTCTGGGCACCTTGCCCAAGGTTGTTCCGAGCCGTGGCACGCAGTTCCAGAGCGATGCCGAGATCATCGTCCGCGCGGTGCAGACCAAATATCTCGCCGGCGGCTATCCCGACGCCAAGGCGGCACTCGACGACGCCGCTAGCCAGATCGCCTCGGCGACTGGGCTGCCTGTCAAGTCCTGACCTCCCAGGACGGGGTCCGGGATGGCAGAAGTGCCGTCCTGGACCCGCCACTCGCTCGCTTGTCTTCAACACCAGGGATGAAGGAGGAGAAAAGATGCGCAACCGCAATGCCACGGCCTATCGCTTCCTCACGCCCTATCTCCTGATCTTCGCCATCTTCTGGGTATGGCCGATCATCTCCTCGTTCCTGATCTCGTTCCAGGCGACGCGTACCGTGCCGTGGCGCTTCGCACCGGGCTTCAACTGGGGCCGGCTGATCGGCGACCCTGCCTTCTTCAACGCGCTGAAGAACACGCTGCTCATCCTCGTCATCCAGGTTCCGGTGATGATCGCCCTGGCCATGGTGATGGCGGTGTTGCTGAATTCGCCGCTGCTCAAGGCGCGCGGCCTCTACCGCTTTGCCTTCTTCGCCCCGGTCGTCGTCGGCGAGGTCGCCTATTCCGCGGTGTTCCGGCTGATGTTCAGCCTCGATTTCGGCATCGTCAACAAGCTCTTGAACGGCATCGGCCTGCCGAAGGTCGACTGGTTCTCCAATGTCACGCCGGCCATGGCGCTGATCATGATCGCGGTCACCTGGCGCTGGGCCGGGTACAACGCCATTATCCTGCTGGCAGGCATGCAATCCATTCCCGATGATGTCTACGAGGCGGCGACGCTCGACCGGGTGAGCAAGCTCAAGCAATTCTTCTACATCACCCTGCCGCTGTTGAAGCCGGTCATCGTCTTCTGCGCCGTGCTGTCGATCATCGGCACCATGCAATTGTTCACCGAGCCGTTCCTGATCACCGAGCGCGGCGGGCCGGGCGGCGGCACAGAGACGCTCGGCCTGCTGCTTTACCGCCAGGGTTTCCGCTCGCTCAACTTCGGCTATGCCTCGGCCGTCGCCTACACCATGGCGGGGCTCGCCATCGCCATCACGCTGGTGCAGCTTTGGCTGACGAGGGAACCGAAATGAGTTCGCTCTCGTCGGCAAGACTGAAACGAAGCATCGCACTGCACCTCTTCCTGACGCCGCTGGCGCTGATCTGGCTGTTTCCGCTGTGGATGATGGTGGTGTTCTCGACCATGCCCGACAACGGCATCTTCAGCCCCGGCATCGAACTGTTGCCGCACGGCAACTTCATCGACAATTTCAACAATCTGCAGCGCGACACCGACTTCGTTGGTGCCATCATCATCTCCGTTTGCGTGGCGGTGACCTACACCGTCCTGTCGGTGCTTTTGACCTCGATGGCCGGATGGGCGCTGGCCCGCTACCAGTTCTTCGGCAAAAGCGTCGTCGTCGCCATCATCCTGGGCACCATCACGCTGCCCTATGCGGTGGTGCTGATCCCGCAATTCATCATGGTGGCGCGTGACTTCAAGCTCGCCAACACATGGGTGGCGCTGATCGTGCCGCCGCTGTTCAATTCGCTTGGCGTGCTGTTCATGCGCCAGAGCTTTTCCATGATGCCGGACGATCTGTTCGATGCCGCCCGCGTCGAGGGCGTCAAGGAGTGGCGCATCTTCGTCTTCATCGCCTTGCCGTTGGCGCGGCCGATGCTGGCCGCACTCTGCATCATCCTGTTTCTCGCCTCCTGGAACAATTATCTCTGGCCGCTTTTGATCAACAGCCAGCCGGGTTCGATGACAGCACCCGTGGCGCTCGGCACGCTGATCGGCCTGACCAAAGTGTCGTGGGGCGGCATCATGGCGGGTGCGGTGATGCTGACCGTGCCGATGCTCATCGTCTTCGTGCTCCTGCAGCGTCATTTCATCGCCGGCATCGCCGCCGGCGCGGTCAAATAAGGAGCAGAATGGCAACCGTCACGCTCACCAATGTCGCCAAGCGCTTCGGCGCGTTCGAGGTCGTCCACGGTGCCAACATCGACATCGCCGATGGCGAGTTCGTCGTCTTCGTCGGCCCGTCGGGCTGCGGCAAGTCCACGCTGCTCAGGATGATCGCCGGGCTGGAGGACATCAGCGGCGGCGAGATCGCCATCGGTGGCAAGGTGGTCAATGATGTCGAGCCCGCCGACCGCGGCATCGCCATGGTGTTCCAGTCCTACGCGCTTTATCCGCATATGAGTGTCGAACAGAACCTCTCCTTCGGGTTGCGCATGACCGGCAACCCCAAGGCCGACACCGAGCGGCGGGTGAAGCGCGCGGCCGAGATCCTGCGCATCAGCGAATTGATGGAGCGCCGCCCCAAGAAACTTTCCGGTGGCCAGCGCCAGCGTGTCGCCATCGGCCGCGCCATCGTGCGCGAGCCGCAGGTGTTCCTGTTCGACGAGCCGCTCTCCAATCTCGATGCCGAACTGCGCGTCCAGATGCGGGTCGAAATCTCAAGGCTGCATAAGGAACTCGGCGCCACCATGGTCTATGTCACCCATGACCAGACCGAGGCAATGACGCTCGCCGACCGGATCGTCGTGCTGCGCGCCGGCCATATCGAGCAGATCGGCAGGCCGCTCGAACTCTATGACAATCCCGACAGTATTTTCGTGGCCGGCTTTGTCGGTTCACCGAAGATGAACTTCATCAAGGCCCATATTGTCGGCCGTGATGCAAAAGGCGTTGTGGTCGAATTGGCGGGCGAGGAGAGGACCCGTGTCGTCCAGCCGGTGACAGGCGTCGCGCCCGAGCCGGGCAGCAAGGTCATCGTCGGCGTGCGGCCCGAACATTTCGGCGTTGCCGGTGAAGGCGACGCTGACCTTTCCGTCGCCATCGACGTGGTCGAGCACCTGGGCGGCACGAGTTTTCTCTACGCCAGGACGGCCCATGGCGAGGACGTGGTGATCCAGCGCGACGCGGCAAAGGTCCCCGAGACATCAGATATCACCGTTTCCATCCGCAAATCCTACCTGTTCGACGAAAAAGGGATGCGGCTGCGCTGACCGGCCGCCCCTTTCCCAGCCCGCAAGGAGAATGACATGACTGCATCAACGCCCATTCGCTGGGGCATTCTTGGGCCGGGCGGCATCGCCAAGGCCTTTGCCGGCGGCATCGCCGGTTCGCGCACCGGTAAACTGGTTGCCATCGGCGCGCGCAATCCCGGCAAGCCGGGACTGGCCGAGAGCTTTCCCGGCGCCCGCATCCTCGACGGTTATGACGCTCTTCTTGCCGATCCGGAGATCGAGGCGATCTATATCGCGGTCCCGCATCCAGGCCATGCGCAATGGGCGATCAGGGCGGCGGAAGCCGGAAAGCATGTGCTCTGCGAAAAGCCGCTCGGGCTGACGGCCTTCGAGGCCGACGCCATGATGCATGCGGCGCGCAAGGCCGGCACCTTCCTCGGCGAAGCCTTCATGTACCGGCTGCATCCGCAGACGCTGCAACTGGTCGACTTGATCAAGTCCGGCGTCATCGGCGAGATCAGGATGATCAAGTCGAGCTTCGGCTTCGCCATGCCTGGTTTCATGCCGCGGCACCGGCTCTACGCCAACGATCTCGCCGGCGGCGGCATTCTCGATGTCGGCGGCTATCCCGTTTCGATGGTGCGCCTTATTGCCGGCGCCGCCGCTGGAGAGCCATTCGCCGAACCCGACAAAGTCGCTGGCACCGCCCATCTTGGTCAATCCGGTGTCGACGAATGGGCCTCCGCTGTCCTGCATTTTCCCGGCGGTATCGTCGCCGAGGTTTCCTGCAGCATCTCGCTCAACCAGGACAATGTCCTGCGTATCTTCGGCACCAAGGGGCGTATCGAAGTGCCCGACTTCTGGTTCGCCGGCGGCGACCGCGATGTCGGCCCAGGCCGGATCGACGTGATCGGTGCCGACGGCGCGCAAGAGACCATCAGCGTCAACGAGAAGCGCCATGTCTATTCCTTCGAGGTCGATGCCGCCGGCGAGGCGATCCGCGCCGGGCGTCAGGAATTCGCCTGGCCGGGCATGGGCTGGGCCGACAGCCTCGGCACCTTGCGCGTGCTTGACAGATGGCGCGCGGCGGTCGGGCTGGAATATGAGATCGAGAAGGCCTCGCTGCGCACCAACACCATCTCCGGGCGACCCCTGCGCCCGGGCGGCACCGCGATCGGCAAGCGCACCATTCCGGGCCTGGCGAAGCCGGCCTCCGTGGTGGCGCTCGGCTTCGAGGATTTCCGCACCTTCTCCTCCGGGTCGATCCTGCTCGACGCCTTTTTCGAGGCCGGCGGCAATCTCTTCGACACCGGCTATGTCTATGGCGGCGGCTACACCGAGACGCTGCTCGGCCAATGGCTGAGGAACCGTGGCGTGCGCGAGCAATCGGTTGTTATCGCCAAGGGAGCGCATTCGCCGCTCTGCTATCCCGACGTGATCGGCAAGCAGCTTGCCCAGTCGCTCGACCGCCTGCAGACCGACCATGTCGATATCTATTTCATGCATCGCGACAATCCGGACGTGCCGGTCGGCGAATTCGTCGATGCCATGGACCGCGAGGTCAAAGCCGGGCGCATTCGCGGCCCCTTCGGCGGCTCGAACTGGACGATGCAGCGCATGGACGAGGCGATTGCCTATGCCGAGCGCACCGGCAAGCAGAGGCCCGGCGTGCTCTCCAACAATTTTTCGCTGGCCGAAATGCTGGAGCCGATCTGGGCTGGTTGTGTCACCTCCTCCACCGATGACTGGAAGGCCTGGCTGACATCCAGGCAGATGCCGAATTTTGCCTGGTCGAGCCAGGGACGCGGCTTCTTCACCGACCGCGCCGGGCGCGACAGGCTGGACAGCGAGGAACTGGTGCGGGTCTGGTACTCCGAGCGCAATTTCGGCCGCCGCGACCGCGCGATCGAACTCGCCACCCGGCTGCGCAAGAGCCCGATCCATATTGCGCTGGCCTATGTGCTCAACCAGCCTTTCCCATCGATTCCGCTGATCGGGCCGCGCACGCTGGGCGAACTGGACGACAGTCTGCGGGCGCTGGACATCGCGCTTTCGCCCGCCGAACTCGAGTGGCTGGACGGCGGCA
Source organism: Mesorhizobium sp. Cs1321R2N1 (assembly GCF_037179725.1). Taxonomy (NCBI): domain Bacteria; kingdom Pseudomonadati; phylum Pseudomonadota; class Alphaproteobacteria; order Hyphomicrobiales; family Phyllobacteriaceae; genus Mesorhizobium; species Mesorhizobium sp. Cs1321R2N1. The sequence goes on from NZ_JAPYKP010000023.1 coordinate 7,574, forward strand.
GCCTGCACGCGGCCTGACAAAACAAGGCCGCAGGCGGCGTCAGGTCTCGTCGTCCGACAGTCTGACGCCGCGCCTGGCCGGGGTCCGCAAGCTGGCATACATGCCGGTCGTGCGGAACTGGCTGGGCGTCGTGCCGTAGAGCCGGCGGAAGACCTTCGAAAAATAATTCGCGTCCTCGAAACCGCACAGGATGGCGACCTCCTTTACCGGCAGGAAGTCCGCTTTCGTCAAAAGCTTCGCGGCCCGTTGCAGCCGCTGCTGCAGTACGAACTCGGCGGGCGGCAGGCCCTCGCTCTCGGCGAAACAGCGCGAGAAATGAGCCCGGCTGAGCCCGCTGATCTGGACGAGGTCCGCCACCGGCAGGGCTTTGTCGAGATTGGCGTTGATGTGATCGATGACCGGCTGCATCGCGCTCTGTTTTTCGGCAAAGGCATGCGAGCCGAACACATCGTCATAGAGTGCCATCGCCGCCTCGTAGGCGATGGCCGAAGCAGCGCCTGGCGAAGCGGCCCCCTTGATGAGACGCAGGCTGCAATCGGCAAGATGATCGATCGTCGCCGGCTGCAGCCGAAAGACCGGTCCCGACACGTCGAGGATCGACTTGTGGATGCGCAACGCCTCCTCGCCGTTCATCGAGATCCAGAAATATTCCCAGCGCTCGTCCCTGGCCAGCCAGTAGCGGTGGTTGTGCGGCACCAGCACCAGCAGCGTGTCGTTCGTCTGCAGGCGGTAATCGCGGTTCTCGTAGCGCAGCCGGCCGGTGCCGCTGATCGTATGCTGCAGTACGGTGAATGGTGTCTGGCCGCGCTTTCGCCCGTCCCAGTCATAGGTCACGTCCTCGCGCACCTCATAGCCCGTGCTTGTCGGCATGGCATGCAGACGCTGGCGGCCGCGCGGCAGCGAGACCGTCCGCATCGACTGTCCGTTGGCGATCAAATCCCGCAGCACAAAATTACCCCTGAAAGCATAATCCTTCTCTGGCCGCGCCCGCGAATATGCGCATAATCCCGCCTCGAAGAACGCGAATAACCCGCGATCGAGGAGCGGGCGGGAGGAGAGAAAGCCGGATTCCGGCTTGAATGGCTTGCACGTCAAGGCGTGTAGCCGTCTTCCTCCCTTGCTGCTCCTTGCCTAGCATTCGAATGGATCGAGGTGAAGGTGATGAGTTTCAAAATCGCTATTATCGGCGCCGGCAGCGTCGGTTTCACCAAGAAGCTGTTCACCGACATTCTCTGTGTGCCTGAATTCAAGGACATCGAATTCGCGCTGACCGACCTCAGCGAGCACAATCTGGGGATGATCAAGGCGATCCTCGACAGGATCGTCGAGGCGAACGGATTGCCGACCAGGGTGACCGCGACAACCGATCGCCGCAAGGCGATCGAGGGCGCGCGCTATATCATCAGCTGCGTGCGGGTCGGCGGCCTCGAAGCCTATGCCGACGATATTCGCATTCCCTTGAAATACGGTATCGACCAGTGTGTCGGCGACACGATCTGCGCCGGCGGCATCCTCTACGGCCAGCGCAACATTCCGGTGATCCTTGATTTCTGCAAGGACATCCGCGAAGTCGCCGACACCAACGCCAAATTCCTCAACTACGCCAACCCGATGGCGATGAACACCTGGGCGGCGATCGAATACGGCAAGGTCGACACGGTCGGCCTCTGCCATGGTGTCCAGCACGGCGCCGAACAGATCGCCGCGGTGCTGGGCGCGAAATCGCCGCGGGAACTCGACTATGTCTGTTCCGGCATCAACCACCAGACCTGGTTCATCGATTTGCGGCTGAACGGCCGAAAGATCGACAAAGATGAGCTAGTCGCCGCCTTCGAGGCGCACCCGGTCTATTCCCAGCAGGAAAAGCTTCGCATCGATGTGCTCAAGCGTTTCGGCGTCTATTCGACCGAAAGCAATGGTCATCTCTCCGAATATCTGCCTTGGTACCGTAAGCGCCCCGACGAGATCACGCGCTGGATCGACATGTCGGACTGGATCCATGGCGAAACGGGCGGCTATCTCCGCTATTCCACGGAAACCCGCAATTGGTTCGAGACCGAATATCCGCAATTCCTCGAAGCGGCATCGAAGCCGATCGACGCCTCAAAGCGCTCCAACGAGCATGCCAGCCACATATTGGAGGCGCTGGAAACCAACCGCGTCTATCGCGGCCACTTCAACGTCAAGAATGACGGCGTGATCACCAATCTGCCGCGCGACGCCATCATCGAATCGCCCGGTTTCGTCGACCGTTTCGGCATCAACATGGCCGCCGGCATCACACTGCCGGAAGCCTGCGCCGCCACCTGCATGGCCTCTATCAATGTCCAGCGCATGTCGGTCCACGCCGCCATCTCTGGCGACATCGATCTTCTGAAGCTTGCCGTGCTGCACGACCCGCTGGTCGGCGCCGTATCGACGCCGGATGAGGTCTGGCAGATGGTGGACGAAATGGTCGTCGCCCAGGCGCAATGGTTGCCGCAATATGCCCACGCGGTTCCTGCGGCCAAAGAGCGGCTGTCGAAATCCACGGTCAAGACCCGGGAATGGGCGGGTGCCGCGCGGCGGAACGTGCGCTCGATCGAGGAGCTGCGGGCAGAAAAGGCCGCGCTGAAACAGGCCGTCTGAAAACCGGGCGCGGCGGCGGACCCTCGGGAGGCAGGTCCACCGCAGTCAGCCGCCCGGAGAAATCACGGGAGAAGTGTGAAGCGGTTCTCCGTCCGGAATTGCATAGAGACATAGACAAGACGAGCAGCAGCAACCGTCTGAACACGAGGGAGGACACTAATGAGGAACCTACGCAGTATTGGCATTGCCGCTGGACTGGCGCTGAGCGTCTCCGTTCCAGCGCTCAACGCTTTCGCTTCCGAACCGACCGTCCCGCCGGTGCCGGCGACGTTTCCGGCGGAGGGCAAGATCAAATACGTGGCGCGCGACTCCATCCTGGAGTTCAAGGCGCTGCCCGAGTATCACGAGCCCGGCTGGGTGACGGAAAAATACGTTAAGGCCGGCAAGCTGCCGCCGGTCAAGGAAAGGCTGCCGAAGGAGCCGCTTGTCTTCAAGACGGGCAACATGCCGAACGGCGTCGGCGTCTACGGCGATACGATGCGCCATGTCATCGGTGGCCGGCCGGAAGGCTGGAACTACGGCGCCGGCCAGACCCAAGGCTGGGGCGGCATCGACATCGGCCTTTCCGAGTGCCTGACGCGCACCGCGCCGCTGTTCCAGGTCGAGGCGAAGGATACCGAGCCGCTGCCCAACCTCGCCAAAAGCTGGGATTGGTCAGCCGATGGCCACAAGCTGACCATGCATCTCGTCGAAGGTGCCAAATGGTCCGACGGCGTGCCATTCAACGCCGACGATGTCATGTTCTACTGGGACGACGAGGTCATGGATCCCAACGTCTCGCCGCTCAATGGCGCCACCCAGGAAACCTTCGGTGTCGGCACGACGCTCAAGAAGATCGACGACTATACGGTCGAGTGGACCTTCAAGGACGCTTTCCCGAAACAGCACCTCTACGCAATGGCTTACGGCACCTTCTGCCCCGGTCCCTCGCATATCTTGAAGCCGCAGCACCCGAAATATTCGAAGAACACCTACGACCAGTTCAAGAACGCCTTCCCGCCGGAATATATGAACATGCCGGTCATGGGCGCCTGGGTGCCGGTCGAATATCGGGCCGACGACATCATCGTCATGCGCCGCAATCCCTATTATTGGAAGGTGGACGAGAAGGGCAACCAGCTGCCCTATCTCAACGAATTGCACTATAAGCTGTCGACCTGGGCCGACCGGGACGTTCAGGCGGTCGCCGGCGCAGGCGACTTCTCCAATCTCGAGCAGCCGGAAAACTTCGTTGCCTCTCTGAAGCGCGCGGCGGAGCCGAATGCGCCGGCACGTCTGGCCTTCGGCCCGCGGTTGATCGGCTACAATCTGCGCCTGAACTTTTCCGCCAATGGCTGGGGTAATCCGGACGAGCGCGGCCAGGCGCTCCGCGAGCTGAACCGCAACGAGGATTTCCGCAAGGCCGTCACCATGGCGCTTGACCGCAAGGCGCTGGGCGATTCCCTCGTCAAGGGGCCGTTCACCGCGATCTATCCTGGCGGCCTCTCCTCGGGCACCAGCTTCTACGACCGCAAATCCACCGTCTACTATCCTTTCGACCTCGAGGGCGCCAAAGCCGAACTCGCCAAGGCCGGCCTGAAGGACACTGACGGCGATGGTTTCGTCAACTTCCCGGCCGGTACCGCCGGCGGCAAGAATGTCGAGATCGTGATGCTGGTCAACAACGACTACACCACCGACAAAAGCCTCGCCGAAGGCGTGGTCGCGCAGATGGAGAAGCTTGGCCTGCGGATCGTGCTCAACGGGCTCAACGGTACCCAGCGCGATGCCACGCAATATTCAGGCCGTTTCGACTGGCTGATCCGGCGCAATGAGCAGGAGCTGACCTCAGTGGTGCAGAACACCGTGCAGCTCGCTCCAGTCGGCCCCAAGACCAGCTGGGATCACCGCGCGCCGGAAAGCGGGGAGGTCGATCTGATGCCTTTCGAGAAGGATCTCGTCGACATCGTCAACAAGTTCGTCTCGTCGGCGGATAATAACCAGCGCGCCAGTCTGATGCGGGACTTCCAGAAAATCTCGACCGAACACGTCTACAATATCGGCCTGACGGAATATCCCGGCGCGCTGATCATCAACAAGCGCTTCTCGAACATTCCGCAAGGCACGCCGATCTTCATGTTCAATTGGGCTGAGGATTCCATCATCCGCGAACGGGTCTTCGTCGCGGCCGACAAGCAGGCCAAATACGAACTGTTCCCGGAAGAACTTCCCGGCAAGCCTGGAGACAAGGGTCCGATGTAAGTTTAAGGGCCGATGCAAGTTTACCCCCCCTGACTGAGAGAGACCCGGCCGCGCCGCTGGCGCGGCCGGGACAAACCAACCCTCCGAGCGCCCCCCAAGCGTCCGGCGAGATGAGGAAGCGGACCGCCCATGCTGCGATTCCTGCTCACGCGAATAGCGTCGGCAATACCGGTTCTCGCTATTCTGAGCCTCGTCACCTTTGCCATCATCCAGGCGCCGCCTGGCGACTATGCCGATTACATCCGCTCGCAATTGATCAACCAGGGCGGAGCCTCCTTCGCCGAGGCCGACGCGCAGGCTCAGGCCTATCGCGTCGAGCACGGCCTCGATAAGCCGCTGCCCATCCAGTATCTCAACTGGATCGGCGGCATCGTCACCCACGGTGATTTCGGCTACAGCCTCTATTACAACAAGCCGGTGGCCGACGTCGTCGGCGAGCGCCTGCCGCGCACGCTGCTTCTGGCTTTGGTCTGCCATCTGCTCGCCTCGGTGCTGGGCATCACCTTCGGCATCTGGGCGGCGACCCGGCAATACACCTGGATCGACTCGACTCTGTCGGCGATTTCGTTCCTCGGCATGACGGTGCCGCGCTTCCTGATGGCGCTGATCATCGTCTATCTCCTGGTCTTCCAGTTCAATGTCTCGGAGATCGGCTCATTCTTCTCGCCGCAATATGGCGGCGCGCCATGGTCGTGGGCGAAGTTCGTCGACCTGGTCAAGCATGTCTGGCCGGTGGTGGCGATCGCCACCTTCGGCGGCCTTGCCTACAATATGCGCGTCATGCGCGGCAATCTGCTCGATACGCTCAACGCGCAATATGTCGAGACGGCCAAGGCCAAGGGCTTGACCGGTAGCGCCGTCGTGATGCGCCACGCCGTGCCGAATGCCCTGCATCCGCTGGTCATGTATCAGGGTGTGGTGCTGCCCTATATGCTGACCGGCGAGATCGAGACGGCGATCATCTTCGCGCTGCCGACCGTCGGTCCGGCGATCGTCGGCTCGATGGCGGTCGGCGACGTCTATGTCACCGCCACCTTCATGATGGTGCTGTCGGCGACGCTGATCGTCGGCAACATCATCGCCGACATGCTGCTCGTCCTGCTCGATCCGCGCGTGCGCCAGTTCGGGGAGGGTTAGATGCTGGCACGAGATCCTGCACCACCGCCACTGCCAGCCGAGCGAGCCACAGTGGCGCCCGCACGCGGCAATGAGAGCTACATGGCGCTTGTCTGGCGCCGGCTGAAGCGCTCCTGGACCGGCATGGCCGGGCTTTGGCTGGTCGTGCTGCTCCTGGTCATGGCCGTATTCGCCGAATTCCTGGCGCCGATGGACCCGAAGGCGACCGATGTCGGCTTCGCCCCGCCGCAGCTTCCGTCCTTCCACGACAAGGACGGCAATTTCGTCGCGCGGCCGAGGGTCTATGCACTGTCTGATTCGGCCGACCTCGATCCGGTCACTTTCCAGCCCGTCGTCGGCCCCGACTACGACCACCCGAGGCTGCTTGGCTTCTTCGTCGAAGGCGCACCGTACAAGCTCTTCGGACTGATACCGGCGAACCGGCATTTCTTCGCCTCGACGGATGGCCAGCCGGTGCATTTCCTCGGCACCGACAAATTCGGCCGCGACGTGCTGTCGCGCGCCATCCACGGCTCGCGCGTCTCACTGATGATCGCGCTGACGGTCGTCTTCATCATCACCGTCATCGGCACCACCGTCGGCATGGTCTCCGGCTATTTCGGCGGCCGGTTCGACGTCTGGATGCAGCGCTTCGTCGAACTGGTGCTCGCCTTCCCGCAACTGCCGCTCTATCTGGCGCTGACGACGTTGATCCCGGTCACCGCGCCGACCAATGTGTTCCTCGCCTTCGTCATCATCGTCATGTCGGCGCTGGGCTGGGCGCAGATGTCGCGCGAGGTGCGCGGCAAGACGCTGGCGCTGGCGCGCATAGAGTATGTGCGCGCCGCCATGGCGGTCGGCGCGACAGACCGGCGCATCATCCTGCAGCACATCTTTCCCAATGTGATGAGTCACGTGATTGTCGCCGTGACGCTGGCGATCCCGACGGTGGTGCTGCTCGAATCCTTTCTCGGGTTCCTCGGTTTTGCCGTCAAGCCGCCGCTGATCTCCTGGGGCCTGATGCTGCAGGACACCGCGACCTATTCGGTCATCGGCACTTATCCCTGGATCCTGTCGCCGGTCGGTTTCGTGCTCGTCACCGTCTTTGCCTTCAACGCGCTGGGCGACGGCCTGCGCGATGCCGTCGATCCGTATTGAGGGGACCGGGATGACCATTGTACTCGCCGAGCCGTTCGCACCAGCTTTCCGCCTTGACCATGATGGGCGCCAGGGAGAGCCCGTCATCGATGCCCGCAACATCGAGGTGGCCTTCAAGGTCGAACACGGTGTCATCGAGGCGGTCAAGGACATCTCGTTTCAGCTCTATCGCGGCGAGACGATCGCGATCGTCGGCGAATCCGGTTCCGGCAAGTCGGTGACGGCGCGCACCGTCATGGGGCTGCTGTCGCGCCGCGCCACCGTGTCGCCGAAATCGAGCATCTGTTACGACGGACGGGACATCCTGAAATTCCCCGAAAGCGCCCGGCGCAAACTGCGCGGCAACCGCATCTCGATGATCTTCCAGGAGCCGATGAGCTCGCTCAATCCGATCTATACGGTCGGCAGCCAGATCGTCGAGGCAATCCGGGTGCATCGCAAGGTGAGCCGCAAGCAAGCCTGGACGCGGGCGTTCGAGCTGCTGCGGCATGTGCAGATCCCCGAACCCGAAGCGCGGCTCAAACAATATCCGCACCAGCTCTCGGGCGGGCAGCGGCAGCGCGTGATGATTGCCATGGCGCTCGCCAACGATCCCGACGTGCTGATCGCCGATGAGCCGACGACCGCGCTGGATGTCACGGTCCAGGCGCAGATCCTCAACCTGATCCGCAATCTGCAGAAAGAGCTGCGGATGGCGGTGATCCTGATCACCCACGATCTCACTGTGGTGCGCAAGTTTTCCGACTACGTCTATGTGATGCAGCACGGCGAAATGTGCGAGCACAACGTCACCGAACGGCTCTTCGCCGCTCCGCGGCATCCCTACACCCAGCGGCTGCTTGCCTCCGAGCCGCGCGGCCGGCCGCAACCGCTGCCCGAGGGCAGCGGCACCATCCTCGAGGCGAACGGCGTGCGCGTCTGCTTCATGCTGCGCCATGGAACGTTCCTGAAGCCGGACTGGCGCGAGCTGGTTGCCGTCGACGACCTCGACCTCAAGCTTTGCCGCCACGAGACGCTGGGACTGGTCGGCGAATCCGGTTCCGGCAAGACCACATTCGGCCAGGCGTTGCTGAGGCTGACCGACGCCAAACGCGGCGAGATCCGCTTCGATGGCCAGCCTATCCATGGCCTGTCGCGAGGCGAGATGCGGCCGCTGCGTTCGCGCATGCAGATCGTCTTCCAGGATCCGTTCTCCTCGCTCAACCCGCGCATGACGATCGGCCAGATCATCGAGGAAGGGCTGATCGTCAACAGCATCGGCGCGACACGGCGCGAGCGCGTCGAGCGGGTGCGCGAGGCACTGGTCAGTGCCGGCATGCCGGGCGATATCCTGTCGCGGTTTCCGCATGAGTTCTCCGGTGGCCAGCGCCAGCGCATCGCGATTGCGCGGGCCATCGCACTCGAACCCGAATTCATCCTGCTCGACGAGCCGACATCGGCGCTCGACCTCTCCGTCCAGGCACAGATCATCGACCTGCTGCGCAAGCTGCAGGACGAGCGTGGCCTGAGCTATCTCTTCATCTCGCACGACCTCAAGGTGGTGCGCGCGCTGTGCCACCGCGTCATCGTCATGCAGCACGGCAAGATCGTCGAGCAGGGCCCTGTCGACGAGGTCCTCACCAATCCCAAGACCGCCTACACCGAACGGCTCGTCAGGGCCGCTTTCGACGTGGCCTGAACACATGCCGGAGGTTACATTGGCAAGACATCCCAGGATCACTTTCATCGGCGCCGGTTCGACGGTGTTCATGAAGAACATCGTCGGCGACGTGCTGCAGCGCCCGGCACTTTCGGGCGCCACGATCGCGCTGATGGACATCAATCCGCAGCGGCTGGAAGAAAGCGCCGTCGTCGTCAACAAGCTGATCGCCACACTCGGCGTCAAGGCGAAGGCCGAGACCTACACGGACCAGCGCAAGGCGCTGGCGGGCGCCGATTTCGTCGTCGTCGCCTTCCAGATCGGCGGCTATGAGCCCTGCACCGTCACGGATTTCGAGGTGCCGAAGAGATACGGGCTGCGCCAGACGATCGCCGATACGCTCGGCGTCGGCGGCATCATGCGGGGCCTGAGGACCGTGCCGCATCTGTGGAAGATCTGCGAGGACATGCTTGCGGTCTGCCCGCGGGCGATCATGCTGCAATACGTCAACCCGATGGCGATCAACACCTGGGCGATCTCAGAGAAATATCCCGAGATCAGGCAGGTCGGGCTGTGCCACTCGGTGCAAGGCACGGCGATGGAACTGGCGCACGACCTCGACCTTCCCTACGACGAGATTCGTTACCGCTCGGCTGGTATCAACCACATGGCCTTCTACCTGAAGTTCGAGCATCGCCAGCCGGACGGATCCTACCGCGACCTCTATCCCGATCTCGTGCGCGCCTATCGCGAAGGCCGCGCGCCGAAGCCCGGCTGGAACCCGCGCTGCCCCAACAAGGTGCGTTACGAGATGCTGACGCGGCTGGGCTATTTCGTCACCGAAAGCTCGGAGCATTTTGCCGAATACACGCCCTATTTCATCAAGGACGGCCGCCCCGATTTGATCGAGAAATACGGCATTCCGCTCGATGAATACCCCAAGCGCTGCATCGAGCAGATCGAGCGCTGGAAGGACCAGGCGCAGGCGTATAGCTCGGCCCAACGTATCGAGGTCGAGGAGTCCAAGGAGTATGCCTCCTCGATCATGAATTCGGTCTGGACCGGCGAGCCGTCGGTGATCTACGGCAATGTCCGCAACAATGGCTGCATCACCTCGCTGCCCCGCGATTGCGCGGCCGAAGTGCCGTGCCTTGTCGACGCGTCCGGCATCCAGCCAACCTACATAGGCGACCTGCCGCCGCAATTGACGGCGCTGATCCGTACCAACATCAACGTGCAGGAACTGACGGTGCGGGCGCTGATGACGGAAAACCGCGAACACATCTATCACGCGGCGATGATGGACCCGCACACGGCGGCCGAACTCGACCTCGACCAGATCTGGTCACTGGTTGACGATCTCCTGGCCGCCCACGGCGACTGGCTTCCGGCCTGGGCGCGTGGTGATCGCAAGAACCAGGCCGCCTGACCGGCGGCGCTGGCTTCATTTTGGCCCTGGCTTCATTTCGGCTCGTCGGCGTCCGGTTCTTCCTCGTCGTCGCGAGCGGAGATGACATAGGCGCCCTTCAGCCAGCGGTTGAGGTCGATGTCCTTGCAGCGCGTCGAGCAGAACGGATAGGTCTCGCGCGCCGACGGCTTGCCGCATTCGGGGCAAGGGCGCTTGGGCCGCAGTGGCGTGACTTTGTCGTCCGGGCTCATGGTCGCACGGACAACCAGTTTTGATGGGTCTTGAAACCTTCGCCCGACAGCAGCGCCGCCGTCTCATAGAGCGGCAGGCCGACAATATTGGTGTAGGAGCCGACGAGCTTGACGACGAAGGCGCCGGCGAGACCTTGGACGGCATAGCCGCCGGCCTTGCCCCGCCATTCGCCCGAGGCGACATAGGCGTCGATTTCCTCGCGTGGCAGCCGCTTGAAACGCACCCGCGTCTCGACCAGCCGCTGGCGCATTTTGCCCCCTGGCGTGATCAGGCAGATGCCGGAATAAACCCGGTGCGAACGGCCGGACAACAGCCCGAGACAGTTGGCGGCGTCATCCAGTGTCTCGGCCTTGGGCAGGATGCGCCGCCCGACGGCGACCACCGTGTCGGCCGCCAGCACGAAGCTTGGCGCATAGTCGGTCTCGGCCTTCAGCGACGCGAACGCCTTCTCGGCCTTTTCCTTCGACAGCCGTTTGGCCAGCGAGCGCGGATGCTCGGCACGCAGCGGCGTTTCGTCGATATCGGCTGGCAGGATGCGGTCCGGCTCGATGCCGGCCTGCTGCAAGAGTTCGATGCGACGCGGCGAACCCGAGGCAAGCACCAGCTTATGCAAAATGCTCATCGCGCTCGGGTCTTGATCTTACTTGAAACGGTAGGTGATGCGGCCCTTGGTCAGGTCGTATGGCGTCATCTCGACCAGAACCTTGTCGCCGGTCAGCACGCGGATGCGGTTCTTGCGCATGCGGCCGGCCGTATGGGCGATGATCTCGTGTTCGTTTTCGAGCTTTACCCTGAACATCGCGTTGGGCAACAATTCCGTGACGATACCCGGAAACTCGAGGACTTCTTCCTTCGGCATTCGATACCTTTGCTTGGATGGCAGTTCCGGCGCCTAGAGCATGATGCCGAAAAGTGTGAAGCGGTTTTCCGACGACATCATGCTCTACTTCTTTGACCTAGAGTCGGATGATTTCAGGTCGGACAGACCTGAAATCATCCGACTCCAGCCGGAATTTCGGCGGAACCTATATGATAATCGTGCGCTTGTGAACACGCTTAATCCGTCGCGTTTTTTGCTTCGGGAAGCAAAAAACGTCGGCTTATGCGCAACTTCAGCCGCTCGCGCACGTCGCGATAGCTGGCCATGATCTGTTCACGCGTGCCGTCGGCACCGGTCGGGTCCGGCGTAGGCCAGTATTCCACCTCGACGGCAAGCGAGCGGGTGAGTTCGAGCGCGGCATGGTGCGCCTCCGGCGCCAGTGTCACGATCAGGTCGAAATAGTCGTCCTCGAGATCGTCCAGCGTCCGTGGATGGCGTTCGCCCAGCGTCAGACCGTCCTCGGCAAGCACGGCATCGACGAACGGGTCGCGCTCGCCGGCGCGCACACCCGCCGAGGCGACGAAAATGGTAGCGGGAAGCATCCGGCGCGCCAGCTGCTCGGCCATTGGCGAGCGCACGGCATTCATGCCGCACAGGAACAGGACCGAGCGGGGCAGGGCGCCGGCGACCAGGATCAGCCCCGCCAGTGCAGCACGCAGACCAGCGTGAACAGCCGTCGCGCCGTGTCGAAGTCGATGTCGATCTTGCCGGAGAGCCGATCCATCAGTGTCTGCGAGCCCTCATTGTGCAGGCCACGGCGGCCCATGTCGATCGCCTCGATGTGGCTCGGCGTCGAGGAGCGGATGGCGTCGTAATAGCTCTCGCAGATCATATAATAGTCCTTGACGATGCGCCTGAGCGGCGTCAGCGACAGGATGTGGGTGACGACGGCGGCGCCGTCCTCGCGCGCCACGGCAAAGACCAGGCGGGACTCGGCCAGCGACAGCTTCAGCCGGTAAGGACCTGTACCGCTGTCGTTGACAGGCTTAAAGCTGTTCTCCTCGATCAGGTCGAAGATCGCCACCGCCCGCTCATGCTCGACATCGGGCGTCGAACGGCCGATCGATTCATCGAGTTCGATATCGATCAGTTTTGCGCGGGTTTGATCGTGGCCCGTCATGCCGGCCTACATGTTCAGACGTATGGCGACAGAGCGGCCATGCGCGTCGAGCCCTTCCGCCTGAGCGAGTGCGATCGCCGCCGGTGCCAGCATGCGCAACTGCTCCGGCCCGAGCTTCAGGACCGAGGTGCGCTTGACGAAGTCGAGCACGGAAAGGCCCGACGAGAAGCGCGCCGAGCGCGCCGTCGGCAGCACATGGTTGGAGCCGCCGACATAGTCGCCGATGACCTCGGGCGTGTGGCGGCCGAGAAAAACCGCGCCCGCGTTGCGCATCTTTGCGAGGAAGCCCTCGGCATCGTCGATGGCCAGCTCGACATGTTCGGCGGCGATGCGGTCGACCAGCGGCAGCGACGCCTCGATTGTTTCGACCTCGATCACCGCACCGAAATCGCGCCAGCTCGCCGCCGCCGTTTCCGCGCGCGGCAGGCTCTGCAGCTGGCGTTCGACCGCATGTTCGACCGCTTTGCCGAAAGCCAGATCGTCGGTGATCAGGATCGACTGCGACGACACGTCATGCTCGGCCTGGGCAAGCAGGTCCGCCGCGATCCACTCCGGATCATTGCCGCCGTCGGCCACCACAAGCACCTCCGACGGCCCGGCGATCATGTCGATGCCGACAGTGCCGAACACCCGCCGCTTGGCCGCCGCGACATAGGCGTTGCCGGGGCCGACGATCTTGGCCACCGGCTTGATCGTCTGCGTGCCATAGGCAAGTGCCGCGATCGCCTGCGCGCCGCCGACGCGGTAGATTTCGGAGACGCCTGATATATCCGCCGCCACCAGCACCAGCGGGTTGACGATGCCGTGCGGTGCCGGCACGACCATGACGATGCGCTCGACGCCGGCTACCTTGGCCGGCACGGCGTTCATCAGCACCGAGCTCGGATAGCTTGCCGTGCCGCCCGGCACATAGAGCCCGACCGCCTCGATCGCGGTCCAGCGCGAGCCGAGCTCGACGCCGGCGGCATCCGTGTAGCGTTCATCCTGCGGCTTTTGCCGCTGGTGATGGGACCGGATGCGGTCACGTGCGAATTTCAGCGCCTCGACCGTGGCCGGATCGGCCTCGGCATAGGCGTCGGCGATGTCTTCCGCCGAGACGGCAACGCCGAGCTTGGCGAGGTCGCCTCCGCCGAATTTCTTCGTGTAGTCGATCAGTGCCGCGTCGCCCTCGGCACGCACGCGCGCGATGATGTCGCGCACCACGGCGTCGACATCGGCCGATACCTCGCGCTTGGTCAGGAGGAACGCGGCGAAACGCTGCTCGAAATCGGCGTCGGACTGGCGAAGCGTGATGGCCATCGTATGCTCAAGCCCTGTGTATGGGGCGCGACGTGGCTTCCCACGCGCCGCCAATATCGGCAAGGCGAGCCTCGATGCATTCGACATCGAGCATGATCGTGCCGCCGCCCGAAAAGATCAGTTCGACGATGCCCGCGGGCTTGCTGATCTCGATGAAGCTGATCGCCAGCAGGGAGAGGATTTCGGCCGGCTTGTCGCGGGCGATGCCGTTGGTCTTGGCGCCCAGCACCCGGTCGAAATGCAACACGGCCTGCCGCCGCTCATTGTGTTGGCGAAACAGGCCGGATTTGGCCTCCCATACGAAACGGTTCATGGTCAGCACGAAACGCTTGGCCTTGGGCAGGAATTCGAGGTCCGAGACCTTCATGACGGCGTCCTGGAGATGGGCCGAGACGATGCTCAGATCCTGGTCGTCGAGCGCGATGAGTTTTAAGGCCATGCGGATTTCACACCTAGGGATTGGCAACCAGCCTTTCTGTTAGGCGGTCTTTCCGATCGGTGCAACCGCGCCAGGAATGCTGCCAGAGGCAATTGCCTCAGGTTTTGCACACCCCTCATCGGCCCTGCCGGCACTTCTCCCTGTATAGTGGCGGGAGAAGGACGCTTCGCCGATGATTTCGCCAAGCGACCGCGGATCGTTAAGCCGAAATACGCTCGATCACCGCGCCGCAATTGGAAAGCTTTTCCTCCAGCCGCTCGAAACCGCGGTCGAGATGGTAGACCCGGTTGACCGTGGTCTCGCCTTCGGCCGCCAGGCCAGCGATGACCAGCGAGACGGAAGCGCGAAGATCGGTCGCCATGACCGGCGCGCCTTTCAGCTTCGCCACGCCGTCGACGATCGCCGTCTGGCCCGAAAGCGTGATGTGGGCGCCGAGCCGAGCCAGTTCCTGGACGTGCATGAAGCGGTTTTCGAAGATCGTCTCGGTGATGCGCGACTTGCCCTTGGCCATGGTCATCAGGCCCATGAACTGCGCCTGCAGGTCGGTCGGGAAGGCCGGGAAGGGCGCCGTCGTCACATCGACCGGCGAAATGCCGGCGCCGTTGCGCCTCACGCGGATGCCGGAATTGGTCTGCGTGATCTCCGCGCCCGTCTGGGAAATCACGTCGAGCGCCGTCTGCAGCAGCTCCGGCCGCGCCCCTTCGAGCACGACGTCGCCGCCGGTCATCGCCACAGCCATGGCATAGGTGCCGGTCTCGATGCGGTCGGGGATGACGCGCACGCGCGCCCCCGACAGCGCTTCGACGCCGTCGATGGTGATGGTCGGCGTGCCGGCGCCGGAAATCCTGGCGCCCATGGCGTTGAGGCATTCGGCGAGGTTGACGATCTCGGGCTCGCAGGCGGCGTTTTCGAGCACCGTCTCGCCCTTGGCGAGCGATGCCGCCATCATCAGCACATGGGTGGCGCCGACCGAGACCTTGGGGAAGGCGTAACGATTGCCGACGAGGCGGCCATTCCGGGTCTTGGCGATGACATAGCCGGTATCGACATCAATATCGGCGCCCAGCGCCTGCAGGCCTTCGAGGAACAGATCGACCGGACGCGTGCCGATGGCGCAGCCGCCGGGCAGCGAGACCTTGGCCTCGCCCATCCGGGCCAGCAGCGGCCCGATTACCCAGAACGAGGCGCGCATCTTGGACACCAGCTCGTAAGGGGCGGTGGTATCGACGATGTTGCGGGCGGAGAAGTTGATGGTGCGCGAATAGCCCTCATTCTGCTTCTCGCGTCGGCCATTGACCGAATAGTCGACGCCGTGATTGGCGAGGATGCGGATGAGTTGCTCGACATCGGCCAGATGCGGCACGTTTTCGAGTGTCAGCGTATCGTCGGTCAAAAGCGAGGCGATCATCAGCGGCAGAGCGGCGTTTTTGGCGCCCGAGATCGGAATGCTTCCGGCAAGCTTGTTGCCGCCGACAATTCTGATGCGATCCATTAGAGAATGTCCCTCTCAGCCAGAAAAGGCCGGTTCAACCGTTTGAGTGTATCGGCCCGTCTAGACCATTGACCAATCTGGTTCAAGAATTAGGCTGGTTCAAGAAATAGGATTTCGCCCACCCCGGCCCAAGAGTAGCCGATTTGAGTTAATCTTTCTTCATTTCCTTGGCCGCGCCGAGCCCGTCGGGCCGTTGGTCGGCCTCACCTGTGCGGCGCGAGCGCGACTGCGCCTTGCGCTTCTGCAGATTGGCACGCAACTGCTCGGCGAGCCGGCTCTTGCGGGTTGTTTCGCTGCTTTTCGGTGGATTTGTCTTGTCGTTCATCATCCCGCCCCGGTTGGCGACCAGCCAACCCGCCATTCAGGGATAGCCAACATTGTGGCGCCGCCATGTCATGGAAAGCTATCCGGCAAAGGCTTTCACAGAAGCGTTGTTCTTGGCCTTGCGCTTGCCGGTTCGATATGGCAGAAGCCCGCCATCGGCGGCTGCGGTAGCTCAGTGGTAGAGCACTCCCTTGGTAAGGGAGAGGTCGAGAGTTCAATCCTCTCTCGCAGCACCAGTCTATCTTGGTGAAATCCCTCAACCATTTGACAAGCAAGGCCTTGCGCCCATTATTCCGTTACGAAAATCGTAACAAGAGGGCGTGAATCTCGCGGCCGGACGGAATCGATATCTGCTTTTTCGGGACGGTCGCTATTACGCCCGGCTCGTCATTCCGAAAGACCTCCGCCCGTTTCTGGATCGCCAGACGGAATTGCGCACCCCCTTGGCGCGGATCGCCACACAGCCTTATCGAAGCTCCCGGGTGCTGTTGCTGACCTTCAGCACCGTATAACAATAGCAGAACGCGCTGCCGCTCACAGTTCCGCAAATCGCAAGCCGGGACTACCTGTCTCAAGTCGAGTTTGACTCGGAACTTCGCGCCTGTGATCGACGCTACGCATTGGCAAGCGTCGATTGCGACAAGGCTCGAAAATACCGTGACAGGTTCGCCGGCCTGCTTTCCGATGACGTGCTAGTGACATACTTCGCCACCGGCCTATGCTCCACCTTTTGCTGCTTCCTTCGTTCGTTTTGATGTGTTCCGCGTCTATTAGCAGGAGCGTATATTTCTAAATCAGCCGGCGTGCCGCCCGCTCCTCAAAGCCCCGCCGGTTAGGCCCAGCGGCCTGACGCTGCCAGTCCCCCTAGCACCCACGCCGCTGGGCCGCCCGTTCACGCCCGCTGATGTCTGCGGATGGCTGGTTAAGCCATGCTGCGATCGGGGACCCAGCGTCGCGGCGCGGCTGGCGGCACCTAGACGACGTCCCAGCGCATCCAGCGGCTTCGCTGAGGCGGTCGACGCGCCGGCCCCCAACAAGAACCCCAAGCCGGTCAGGCCCGACGGTCGGTCGAATACACCTCGACAGCCTGTCGGGCCGCTGCCGCTGTCAATGGTACGGCGGATATGGGTAGAACTCGCCGGGCGGAGACCCCGCCATCTGGCCCGGCGAGCCTACAACCTGATCGGATCATGCGACCAGGGCCGGGATCAACCGGCAATCTGTCCGATGCAAGAACAATACCAGCACCTTAGTGCTGAAATGGGACAGGAGAGGACCAGCGTTCAAAATGGCGCTGCTCGAAAGCCGGCTTCCAGTCGCGATTGCATTCCCCGCTGCTGCCCTCGAAGTGCCAGGGATATCCACGAATCATTGGGTTGTTACTTGCCCCGGCCGAGAATCCGGTCGGCAATGTAGTCTAACGAGAAGGCGCCCTTGCGGCGCTGCTCGAAACCACCCGTCACGCTGGCATTTCAGGTCTGTCCGAACCAATCGGCAGCCGCCAGCTACAGTGCGATGGCATCTGCCGTTGGCGCGTTCAGCCGGAAGACAACGTGGCTTCCCCAAAGGCGGGCCTTCGGCAATCTCCAGTCGAAACGCATGCTCGGCATGACACGATTCATTAACCAAGATGCTGTTCTTCGACAGACGTGTTGTGGGATGGCTGCCTGTTCGCCTGGTCAAGCCATCGCCGGGGAGGTGCTGAAAAGAAGGCTCCGCATCCGGCGAAGACCTCAAATCGTCCGAAACAGGAACGATGTGCAAGGCATGAGCGTGATTGAAAGCCAACAGAACGCGCCCGGCGGTTTCCGCTGGTGGACCCGGTTGCCGGCCTTCATGGTCGCTTTCTTCTGCATGTGCATCACCGATGCGTTCGCCGAAACGCGCTCTCTGCGAATTCAGCATCTCCATACGGGCGAGAAGGCCGAGATCGTCTTCAAGCGCAACGGGCGTTACGATCAGGCGGGACTGAAGAAGATCAATTTCATGCTGCGCGACTGGCGCCGCAACGAACCAACCAGGATGGATCCGCGTCTGCTCGACCTGGTCTGGCAGGCTTACCGCGCCAGCGGCTCCACAGCCTATATCCATGTGGTCAGCGCCTATCGCTCGCCGGCGACCAACGCCATGCTGCGCGGCCGCTCGAAAGGGGTGGCCCGGGAAAGCCAGCATATTGTTGGCCGCGCCATGGACTTCTTCCTGCCGGATGTGCCGCTGAAGAAGCTGCGCGACATCGGCCTGAAGATGCAGGGCGGCGGCGTCGGCTATTATCCGACTTCCGGTTCGCCCTTCATCCACATGGATGTCGGCAATGTGCGGCATTGGCCGGGCATCAGCCGCCAGGAACTGGCCAGGGTCTTCCCGAACGGCAATACGCTGCATGTGCCGACCGACGGCAGGCCGCTGCCTGGCTACGACCAGGCGTTTGCCGCCTACAAATCCCGCAAGGCCGCCGGCGCGCCCAGCATCGAGCTGGCAAGCGTCGACAACGGCCAGCGCAAGCCGGCGCGTGGTCTGCTGGCAACGCTTTTGGGCGGGCCCGGCGCGGACGAAGCCGACGATGCCGCGCAAGCGGCGCCTGCGCCACGCAACTCGGCCAAGTCCGCTGAACCCAAGATGGCTGGTGAACCCAAGATGACTGGTGAACCCAAGACGGCTGGTGAAGCCAAGGCGGCCGGACAGGGCATCGCTATCGTGGCGCCGGAGGCGGCGCAGCGGGCGGACATCCGGATGGCTTCCGCCGATCCGGCTGAAGAAACACCCGCGAAGACGCCGGAAGCGATTGTCATGGCGATGGCGCCCGGCACGGTGCCGGTACCCGCCTTCGCACCGCGCGCCGGGCTCGCTGCCAGCATTCCAACCCCGCAAACCGTGCCGTTCGGCGTAGCCAGCGCATCCACGGCGGCTGAACCGGCGGCGACCGGCGCCGAAATTCCCTTGGCCAAGATGAATGCCGCTCCCGCGATTGCTGGTGCCGACATGCTGGCGCTCGACATCCCTGTCCCGACATGGCGACCCGAAGGCCAGACTGGCCCCGCGCGTCAGCCGGCGGCGGCCAAACCTGCCGATGCAATCGGTGCCTTGCTGGCCATGCATCACACCGACGACGGTCTCGATCCGCTGGCCGGCCAGCGGGTTGCACTCCCCGCATCGAAACCCGAAGATCGCATCAGGACCAGCCCCAAGGCCGACCGCGTCCAGCCAGGTCTCGATCCCGAAGCCACCGCCGTCATTGTGCCGCTTGAGACAGGTCGGCGCATCGCCGGCCGAACCGGCTCGACAACGGCGACCATCATTGCCGCCAATTTCATCCGCACGGCGCCGGAGCAGGTCTATCTCGATGGATTCCAGCCACGACGACGGACGTCCGACCACCGCCGCTTCACCGGCTCGGCGGTAAAATTCCTGCCCATCGCCAGCTTCAAATAACAAAGCTTGAGCGCATCCGTTCACTGGCAAGCGAGAAGCCGCCGTCCTGACCGGTGTCGTTGGCAAACGGGTGCCAGTCCGGCTATGAACGGCAAAAGATGTGGAGGCTAGTCAGCTTTTCCGTTGGAGCGCATCATGATCACACGCCGCGCACTTCTCAAAACCGCCGCCATCGCTGGCGCGAGCGGTTTTGGGCTTGCCGCGATCGGCAGGATTGGCGGCTGGGCCGCGACCACGCCTGAACCGGTGGTGCTGCGGACCGCGAAAATCCAGGCCAAACTGATGGATGTCGGCCAGACCAGGGATGTGCTGACCTACGGCAACGCCGGCATGCCTCCGGTGATCAGGATGAAAAAGGGCGAGCCTTTTGCCGCGCGCTTGGTCAACGCCATCGATGATCCGACAACCATCCACTGGCACGGCATTCGCCTGCCGAACAAGATGGATGGCGTGCCCTTCCTGGTGCAGCCTTACGTCTACACCGGCGACCATTTCGACTATGCCTTCACGCCGCCCGACGCCGGCACCTTCTGGTATCATCCGCATTGCAACACGCTGGAGCAGATGGGGCACGGCCTGACCGGTGTGATCGTGGTCGAAAACCCGAACGATCCGAAATTCGACGCCGAATTTGTCCTCAACCTGCGCGACTGGCGCCTTGGCGACGACGCTCAGTTCATCGACCAGTTCCGACCGCGCGATGCGGCCAGGACCGGCACCTACGGTACGGTGCGCACGGCGAACTGGCTCGACCAGCCGCAATATGACGCGCCGGCCGGCGGGTTGGTGCGGCTGCGCGTTGCAATCACCGATGTCACCCGAATCTACGCCTTTCGCGTCGACGGCGCCGAAGCTGATGTCATCGCGCTGGACGGCAACCCGGTGCCGCAGCGTTTTGCACCCGACGCCCTATTGATCGGACCCGGTCAGCGTCTGGAACTCGCTGTCCGCATGCCCGACGACGAGGGCGCGCTTGTGACCTTGCGGGACGTCAGGGGCACCAAGCCGAAAGCCTTGGCGACGCTGCGCGCGGTTGGAGCTTCCCTCAAACGCGACAGCCGCGATCTCGCACCGCTGGAGGCCAATCCGGTGGCCGAGATCGATCTCACTACCGCCCAGCACATTTCGCTGGCGCTTAGCGCCACGGCGGAGAACGTCCCGAGCGACAGCATCTGCGGCTCGCTCGGCTACAGTTTCTGGGCCATCAACAAGGTGCCGTGGCCGGGCGATACGCCCGATCCGACCGCGCCTTTGGCCGAACTGAAGCTTGGCAAAAGCTACATCATCGACATGGAGAACCTGACGCCGCAATCGCATCCGATGCATTTGCATGGCATGAGCTTCAAGGTGCTGTCATCCTCGACGCGTCCGGTGCAGCCGCTGATTTCGGACACTTATCTCATCCAACCCAATGAGAAGGTGAGCCTGGGCTTCGTCGCCGACAATCCCGGCGACTGGCTGCTGCACTGCCACATCATCGAGCATCAGAAATCAGGCATGACGAGCTACGTCAGGGTGGTTTGAAGCCGTCACGACAATGTCAATTCGCAACCCTGGGCCAATAATTCGCGGCGAAAGCGGATTTTCCCGGCGATTCCGTTGGAAATCGCCGGTCGCGAGTGGTTTCGTTGGCACAGGGAACCAGTCCCTGCTAATTCGGCCCCAAATCAAGAAGCTGTGGACATTCCCTGCATGACCAATGTCGCTTTGACGGGACTTGCCCGCGATCTCGCCAGGCGCGCCGCCGAGGGCCGCCCCGTGCGCATCGGCGTCATCGGCTCGGGCGAAATGGGCACCGACCTGGTCACGCAAGGCATGCTGATGCCGGGCATTGCGGTCTGCGCCGTCTCGACCCGGCGCCCGCACACCGCGCGTGACGCCATCCGCATCGCCTATGGCGATGAGGCGATGGCGGTCGAAGCCGACACGGCATCGAAAGTCACAGACGCCATCGAAAGCGGCAGGATCGCCATCACCTCGAACGAGATGCTGGTCACCAATCCACTGATCGACGTGGTCATCGACGCCACCGGCAAGCCGGGCGTTGCCGCCGATTTCGACCTGATGACGATGGAGCACGGCAAGCATCTGGTGATGATGAATGTCGAGGCCGACGTCACCATCGGCTGCTATCTCAAGCAGCAGGCCGACCGGCTTGGCGTCGTCTATTCGGTCGGCGCCGGCGACGAGCCGTCAAGCTGCATGGAACTGATCGAGTTCGCGTCCGCACTCGGCCTGACCATCGTCTCGGCCGGCAAGGGCAAGAACAACCCGCTCAACCATGATGCCGTGCCCGACGACTATCGCGACGAGGCGGCCCGCCGCAACATGAACCCCCGCATGCTGGTCGAGTTCGTCGATGGCTCCAAGACCATGGTCGAGATGTGCGCCATCGCCAATGCGACCGGACTGGTGCCCGACGTGCCTGGCATGCACGGCCCCAAGGCCGACCGCGACGACCTCGTCAAGGTGCTGATCCCGCGCGAGGACGGTGGCCTCCTGCTGAAAAAGGGCGTCGTCGATTACACGATCGGCAAGGGTGTGGCGCCTGGTGTCTTCGTCATCGTCGAGGCGACGCATCCGCGCATCATCGAGCGCATGGATGACCTGCATATCGGCCATGGCCCCTATTACAGCCTGTTTCGACCATATCACCTGACCTCGTTGGAAGTGCCGCTGACAGCGGCCCGCATCGTGCTGTTCGGCAAGCCCGACATGGTGCCGCTGCCGAGGCCGGTCGCCGAGGTCTGCGCCGTTGCCAAGCGCGATCTCGCCGCCGGCGACACCTTCGATGCGATCGGCGAAACCTGCTATCGCTCCTGGACCATGACCGTCGGCGAAGCCCGCGCCCAACACGCCGTCCCGGTCGGCCTGCTCGAGGGCGGCAAGGTGCTGAAACCGGTCAGGAAAGGCGAGTTGCTGACCGCCGACAATGCAGCGCCCGACCAGAAGACCAGGTTGTTTGCGCTGCGCCGGCTGCAAGATGAGATGCTGTACGAAAAATAGGTCGTTGTGGCGCCGTCATGACAAATGGACTACATTGTAGTGGCAAATGTCGCTGAGGATCGGCCAATGAACCTCCAGATTAGGGACCCGCGCGCACGTGAACTGGCGCAGCGGCTCGCAGCCAAACGCAAGATTTCGATGACCGAAGCGGTTATCGAAGCGCTTGAGTCTGAATTGAAACGGGAAAGCGGACACATACCTCTGGCGAAACGGCTGGCTGCCATAGCTGATGAACTTAAAGCCAAAGCCGGCCCCGGCGGCCGACCTGTGAACAAGGACGAAATTGACGACATGTGGGGACATCCCTGATGTTCGTCGACACCTCCGTGATCGTCGCAATTCTTTCGGGAGAAGGGGATGCCGGCGAGTGGAGCGATCGGATCGCGGCTGCACCTCACAAGATTACGTCCGCGCTGGTTGTGCCCGAAGCGTCGATGCGGCTTTCTACGATGCTTGCAGTCGAACCGGTGGTCGCGGAAATGGCGATAGAGGCGCTTCTGCGCGAGGCCGAAATCGACATTGTGCCGATCGATGCCGGCGATGCCAAATTGGCTATCCGGGCGTTTTCGGACTACGGAAAGGGACGTGGGCATCCCGCGCAGCTCAATCTTGCCGATTGCCTGTCCTACGCTTGCGCAAAGAGCCACGGCTCGGCGTTGCTCTACAAAGGCAACGACTTTTCGCACACGGATCTTGCCTAGCGAGATGTCCGCTCTACTTGCCCAGTTCGATCGACCTTAGTCGCGCCGCTTCCACCGCTTGCGTGAGCAGGTTTGTCAGCCGGTCCTCGCCCATCAGCACGCCAAGCGCGGCCGCCGTCGTGCCGTTGGGGCTGGTCACCTGCTGGCGCAGCACACCCGGATCCTCGTGGCTTTCGGCGGCGAGCGATGCGGCGCCGTAGACGGTCTGCATGGCAAGCAGCTTGGCGGTTGCCGTCGGGAGCCCGGCCTTCTCGGCGGCAACGGTCAGTGCCTCGATGAAATGGAAGATGTAGGCCGGACCCGATCCGGACACGGCGGTCACCGCATCCATCAGGCTCTCGTCATCGATGGTGGTCACTTCGCCGCTGGCCGACAAGAGGTCGGCGACGAAACGCTTGGTGTCTCCGGAAACCAGGGGATTGGAAAACACCACCATCATGCCCTTGCCGATGGCAGCCGGCGTGTTGGGCATGCAGCGCGCGATCGGCGCACGGTTGCCCAGGACCTGCTCGAAGGTAGCGACGGGCGTGCCGGCGGCGATGCTTACAAAAGTGGTGCGGCCGTCGCCGAAGCCCTTGTAGGCGGCGGTGACATCACGGATCACCTGCGGCTTCACGGCGATGACGACGAGTTCAGGCACGGCATCCGCCGGAATACCTCCGGCTTCCGCCGCCGTACCGCAGCCCAGAGTCGCCGCGCGCTGGCGCAGGTCTCCATTGGGCTCGACCACGAAAACCGCCGAGGGTGCAAGCTTGCCGGACTTCAGCCAGCCCGAGAGCATGGCGTAACCCATATTGCCGCAGCCGGCGAGAACAAGCCTGATCGTCATCGAGAGCCCTCCTAGGAAAGGCCATGACATAGACGCTCGCGGATCGGTGGGGAAGCCCTCTCAGGACCGCTGGACGGGCATGCGCACCGCGATCGGCGTTGAGTGCGGTGAACAGCACCACCATCATGAAGCAATCGCCGAGATAGCTGTTCTCCTTGCGCAGCGGAATGCGCATGTAGTCGCGCAACTGTGCGATGAGATAGGTCGCCAAGCAAAGGGCAGGGATACCCATCAGCACGGTTCTGAAGCCTTCAGATGTGTTGAAAGTTACCGCAACCATGGCGTGAATTCCTGCCATCATCCTCCGCAAATTAACCTTTTGTTTCCCATGCCTGTTTAGCGTGACTTAATGGATGGCCGACCGCCGCCGCCAAGCGACTAAAGAGTAAAGCTCCACGACAATGGTCGACAGGAAAAACCGTGAGGACTGGAAGCGCGAGCGCTCCTTGCTGGCGCTTGGCGAGGCCTTGCGTGGCGAGGACGACGCGTCGCTGGTGTCGATAGGAGACCGCGCGGACCCCTCATGGCGCGAGGATGCCGCCACCCGACATCGCCTGGCCCGTTCCCGGCGCGAGACGAAGGCGAGCCCGCCGCAGTCTGTCGCCGGTGAGGCTTCGCGGTTCCCCCCTGACGAGGAGCAGCCGTTTGAAGCCGACGACGCCTGGCGTTCGCGGGGACAGATCGGCACCAGCGATCTGCCACCCGATCTGCCGCGCGCAAGGCTGGCGCCGGAAGAACCTCCAGCGGCGGGTCGCGCTCATGATGCAACCGGATCCCGCGCAACCGGCAGAGCCGGCCCGTCCTCCAATGGCGGTACGGACGAAAGCCCCGGAAGGATCGGCGCACTCATATCGAGATTGCGCAAGGCCATGTCCCGCAAGCCGTCGGCCGAAGCCGACGACCTGTCCAGCGAGTTCGGCCTACCCGCCTTCGCCGACAACGGACGGCCGGCCAACGTTCCGATATTCCCTACGTATCCGAAGCCTGGTTTCGGACCTCGGCAGGCGGCCGGCCTGGATTATTCGCAGTCACCTTTCCAGCCAGGCCCCGAGGCCGGGTATGGGCGGCAAATGGCGTCGCCCTCGCGCTCGCCCCTGATGCCGCAATGGGGACTGCATCCAGCTCCGCCCTTGCCATCCTCCCCCTATGCGCAGCCGATGGGCTATCCTCCGGCGCAGCCCTGGTCGCAGGCGGGTCATACGCAAGCCACGGCGGGACCCTATGCGGCGCAGATGCCGTACCCGCCGCCGCCCGCTCCGACGCAGCCACCAGCCGCCCCGCATGCGAGGCCGATCCCGGTCAAGGAGGGTGGCGAACAACCATCGGTCGAAGAGATTCGCGCCAGCCTGCGCGAATTCCACGAAGCGGTCCGCCAACTCACGGAAAGCCGCACCCGTCGCCGCTACTTCTGAGCCACCAGATAGGTTGCGGAGGCCGAACAAAACCGTGCCGGTTTCGCGTAAACGGCATGGGAAGGCGCTTTGACGGGATTGCGAGCTTGTATTTTCGTGACAATGCCGCGCTGCAGATTGCCTGCGCCGCTGCATTGTGTTCACGAAAGCGGCGTTGGGCGGAACGACATTGAGGGTGGTCCATGGCCGAAGTGATTGACGGAAAGAGCGTTGCCGAAGACGTGGTGCGATCGGTCAAGGCGCTGACCGCCGAGCTGGTTGCCAAGGGCAAGGCCAAGCCAGGTCTGGCCGTGGTCATCGTCGGCGAGGATCCGGCAAGCCAGGTCTATGTCGCTTCCAAATCCCGCACCGCCAAGGAATGTGGCTTTCACTCGCTTCAGCACACGCTGCCGGCCGAGACGTCAGAGGCGGCACTGCTCAAGCTCATCGCCGAGCTCAACGCCGACGCGGCCATCAACGGTATCCTGGTCCAGCTTCCGCTGCCCGCCCATGTCGATGCCGGCAAGATCATCCAGGCCATCGCGCCGCAGAAAGATGTCGACGGCTTCCATTTCATCAATGTCGGCAAGCTCGGCACCGGCGAACTCGACACGGCCTTCGTTCCCTGCACGCCCGCCGGCTCTATGCTCCTGATCGAGCGCGTGCGCGGCAAGGACCTGTCTGGCCTCAACGCGGTCGTCGTCGGCCGCTCCAACATCGTCGGCAAGCCGATGGCTAACCTGCTGCTTGCCGCCAACTGCACCGTCACCATCGCCCACAGCCGCACCAAGGACCTGCCGGCGCTTGCCCGCACGGCCGACATCCTTGTCGCCGCCGTCGGCCGGCCGGAAATGATCAGGGGTGATTGGGTCAAGCCTGGCGCCACCGTCATCGATGTCGGCATCAACCGCATTCCCGCGCCCGAGAAGGGCGAAGGCAAGTCACGTCTCGTCGGCGATGTCGCCTATGCCGAAGCGGCAAAGGCGGCGGGCGCGATTACCCCGGTGCCCGGCGGTGTCGGGCCGATGACCATTGCCATGCTGATGGCCAATACATTAGCTTCGGCCTACCTTGCGGCCGGATTGAAGCGGCCTTCCTTCTGAGCCCGGGTTGACCCTGAAAGCCGCAGCTTTGCCGAATCCCACTATTTCCCCGGAACGGCCGGTCACGAATGATCCCGTTCAAGGAGGCCGGCAGTTCGCTTTCCTGCTGGTCGACAAGTTCTCCATGTTCTCGCTGGCCGCCGCGATCGACACGTTCCGGTCGGCGAACCGCCTGCTCGGTCGCGATTTCTACGGTTGGACGACGGTGTCCGCCGATGGCGATCCGGTGATGGCCTCCAACGGCCTGCCGCTCAAGATCGACTACGCCGTCGCCGATCTGCCGCCGGTCGACATACTCTTCGTCTCGGTCGGCCTGACGACGGAATTTCCGGGCAAGAGCAAGGTTCTGGCGGCCTTGCGCAGCTGGGGCCGGCGCGGCAACGCGCTGGGTGCCTTGTCGGTCGGATCCTACCTGCTGGCCGAGGCCGGCCAACTCGAAGGCTATCGCTGCACCATCCATTGGGAAAACCGCGCCGGCTTCGTCGAGCGCTTTCCCGACATCAACTGCACGGGCAATGTCTTCGAGATCGACCGCAAGCGCTACACCTGCGCCGGCGGCACCACCTCGATCGACCTGATGCTGGAGATCGTGCGCGGCGATTTCGGCTCCAACCTCGCCAATGGCGTCGCCAACCAGTTTCAGCACGAGCGCATCCGCTCCGCCGGAGACCGCCAGCGCGTCGGGCCGGAGCGTGACCTGACGGGCAAGTCGGAGAAGCTCAGGCGCATCGTCGAACTGATGGCCGACCATCTCGACGAGCCGCTGTCGGCGGTACAGCTCGCCAAGTCGGCGGGCCTTTCGGTGCGCCAGGTGGAGCGGCTGTTCCTGCGCCATCTCAACGTCACGCCCGGGCGCTACTATATGCGGCTTCGGCTGGAGCGGGCCCGCGAATTGCTGCGTCAGACCAACATGCCGATCCTCGACGTGGCGATCGCGACCGGCTTCACCTCGCACTCCTATTTTGCCCAGAGCTATCGGCTGCAATTTGGCCGCCCGCCCTCGGAAGAGCGCCGCACCACATACTGAATTAAGTACGCAGAGCCTATGCGAGCTTCGTTGACAGCGATGGCTTGTGTCCCGGCACGCGCTCAAATAGCTTCAGCCGGCGGACGGGGTGGCTATTCAGGAGATTTCGATGGCGATACTTGCGCGGAGCTTCGCTGCGGCGATCCTCCTTTTGTCGACGACGACATTCGGCTTTGCCGCCAACAAGGTCATCATCATCCTCGACGCGTCGGGATCGATGTGGGCGCAGATCGATGGCAAGCCCAAGCTCGAAATCGCCCGCGAATCGCTGAGGACCGTGCTTCAATCGGTTCCCGCCGCCGACGAGATCGGCTTCATGGCCTATGGCCATCGCGAGAAAGGCAGCTGCGACGACATCCAGCTTATCGTGCCGCCTCAGGCGGGCTCGGCAAGCGCCATCTCGGCGGCCGCCGACAGTATGAAGTTCCTCGGCAAGACGCCGCTGACGGCAGCCGTCAAGCAGGCGGCCGAAGCGCTGAGATACACCGAGGACAAGGCGACCGTCGTCCTCATCACCGACGGGCTCGAAACCTGCGGCGGCGATCCTTGTGCGCTTGGCAAGGAACTCGAAGCCTCCGGCGTCGATTTCACCGCCGATGTCGTCGGCTTCGGCCTGACCGCCGACGAAGGCAAGCAGATCGCCTGCCTCGCCGACAACACCGGCGGCAAATACATCCAGGCATCCGACGAGAAGGCGCTGCAGGAAGCGCTGGTCGAGACTGTGGCGGCCCCGGCACCGACGCTCGAGCCAGCACCGGCACCAGCGCCCGAGCCGGCGAAGTCCGAGTTCAATTTCATGCCGACCGTTGTGCTGGCCGAGGGCGGCGATCCCGTCACCGACGGCAATGCCTGGGAAGTCTACAAGGCCAAATCGGACGGCACGCGCGGCGACAACATCACCACCGAATACGGCGACTACAAAGCCAATCTGGAACCGGGCGACTACATCATCGTCGCGCGCGACGGCGAAGCCAAGGTGGAGCAGAAGGTCAGGATCGAGGCAGGCCAGGTCTATAAACCGATTTTCACCTTGAATGCCGGCACGCTCATCCTGCATCCGCGCCCCAGCCAAGGTGCGGATGTCGTGAGCGGGGCGGCTGTCGTGATCGCCTATCCGGGCGTCGGCAACCCCCCGACCTATTATGGAGACACGAAAGTCGTGTTGCCGGCCGGCGACGAGAAAGTGACCGTCACGATCGGACAGGGCGTGGCTACCGAAACGATTCCGCTCGCTGCCGGCAGGGTGATCGACAAGGACATCATCGTCGGCGTCGGCCATGTCGTTGCCAACGCATATTATGCGGCCGGAGGCGACAAGGCCGATGGTTCAGGCATCGGCTTCAAGGTGCTCAAGGCCAAGAAGAAGATCGATGGCACCCGCGACGAGGTCACGTATGCCTATGGCCCCGACAGCAAGTTCGACCTGCCGCCGGATGACTATGTGTTGATCGCGACGGTTGACCTCGCGGTCGTGGAACAGCCTTTCAGCGTCAAGCTCGGCGAGTTCCAGGACCTCAAGGTCGCCATGGATGCCGGCGTGCTGGCTATTACGGCGCCCGGCACCTCCAAGATCGAGATTTTCGAGACGAAGAAGGACATCAATGGCAATCGCAAGTCGATCGGCTACGCCTATGACGAGAAGTATCAGGCCGCGATAGCGGCGGGCGACTACGCGGTGGTCTCGGAGAAGTCGGACAACAGCAAGAAGGAAGGCACCGTGACCGTGAAGGCTGGCGAGCGGGTTGAATTGACGGTGCAATAAGGCTCGCGATTTCGACCAGCAAAAGGGCGGCCACGAGCCGCCCTTTTTCATGCCGTACAGAATGCGTCAGGCGGTTCCGAACGCACCGGCGCCGTGATCGGCGCGGCCTACCAATTGGCGGAAACCGGCGAACAGCTCGCGGCCGAAGCCGAACTCGTTGCCGATCAGGTCGGCTTCGGCTGTGCGGCGCAGCGCGAGCTCGGTCCCCGGCACCAGCACCTCCAGCGTGCCGGCATCGGCGTCGAGGCGGATGACGTCGCCGTCATGGATCCGCGCGATCGGTCCTTCCTCGACCGCTTCCGGCGTCACATGGATCGCCGCCGGCACCTTGCCGGAGGCGCCCGACATGCGTCCGTCCGTGACCAGCGCGACACGCTGACCGCGGTCCTGCAGGATGCCAAGCACGGTGGTCAGCTTGTGCAGTTCCGGCATGCCGTTCGCCTTCGGCCCCTGGAAGCGGATGACGGCGATGAAATCACCGGTGAGCGTGCCGGCCTTGAAGGCGTCGTTCAGCCCCTGCTGGCTATCGAACACCTTGGCCGGCGCCTCGATGACGCGTCGCTCCGGCTTGACGGCGGAGGTCTTGATGACAGCGTGGCCGAGATTGCCCGCCAGCACTTTCAGCCCGCCCGTCGGCTGGAACGCCTTGTTGAACGGCGCCAGCACCTTTTCGTCGCCGCTTATGCGCGGCGAAGCCTCGCGCAGCACGCCGCCGTCGGCGCCGAGCTTTGCCTCGACCGCATAGGGCCGCAGGCCTTCGCCCCACACCGTCTGCACATCCTCGTGCAGGACGCCTTCATCGAGCAGTTCGCGGATCAGGAAGCCGAGCCCGCCCGCCGCGTGGAAATGGTTCACGTCGGCAAGGCCGTTCGGATAGACGCGCGCGAGCAGCGGCACCGCTTCCGAGAGATCGGAAATGTCCTGCCAGGTCAGCGCGATGCCGGCGGCCGCCGCCATGGCGATCAGGTGGATGGTGTGGTTGGTCGAGCCGCCGGTGGCGTGCAGGCCGACGACGCCGTTGACGAACGAGCGTTCGTCGATCATCCGGCCGACAGGCGTATAGGCGTTGCCGAGTGCGGTGATCGCCAGCGCCCGCTTCGTCGCTTCGCGGGTCAAGGCATCACGCAGCGGCGTGCCTGGATTGACGAAGGACGCGCCCGGCGTGTGCAGGCCCATGATCTCCATCAGCATCTGGTTGGAGTTCGCCGTGCCGTAGAAGGTGCAGGTGCCCGGCCCATGGTAAGACTTGGACTCGGCTTCCAAGAGTTCGGCGCGACCTGCCTTGCCCTCGGCATAGAGCTGGCGAACCTTGGCCTTCTCGTCGTTGGGCAGGCCTGTCGTCATCGGCCCGGCCGGGATGAACACTGCCGGCAGATGGCCGAAGGTGAGTGCGGCGATCACCAGTCCCGGCACGATCTTGTCGCAGACGCCCAGATAGACGGCGGCGTCAAACATGTTGTGCGACAGGCCGATCGCGGCTGCCATGGCGATCACGTCGCGCGAAAACAGTGACAGCTCCATGCCGGGCTGGCCTTGTGTCACGCCATCGCACATCGCCGGCACGCCGCCGGCGACCTGGGCGATGCCGCCGGCCTCGTGCGCGGCCTGCTTGATCAGGGCGGGGAAGGTCTCGAAGGGCTGATGCGCCGACAGCATGTCGTTATAGGAGGTGATGATGCCGAGATTGGGCACCTTGTCGGCGCCGAGCGCCAGCTTTTCCGAGGGGCTGCACACCGCGAAGCCGTGGGCAAGATTGCCGCAGGACAGCACCGACCGGTTGGCGGTCTGGTTCGACGCTTCGGCGATACGGCTCAGGTAACGCTCTCGGCCCGGTTTGGAGCGCTGGCGTATCCGCTCGGTGATGGCTTCGATATCGCGTCTTGCGGTCATGGCATCAGTCCTTTCAGCCGAGGTCCCGGAAACATCCTCCCGCCGTTGCCGGGACCATCTGTAAACTTGAAATCAGGGCGCCCAGAAAACCTCCACGGGTTTGGGCGATGCGTCGAGCACGGCGCGGATCGGCTTGCGCGGTCCGGGCGCGACAGCGTTGTCGAAGGCGACACGCTTGTCCTCGCCCTCTATGTGCAAGGCGAGGAAATCCGCATCGATGATGCGGGCGAGCGTCAGGGTCAGCCGCGGCTCTCCGGCGCTTTTGGCATGGACCGGCAGGATCATCCTGTCGGAGGCCGGGTCGAGCAGCTTCGGCAGATCGTCGGCGTCAGGAAAGAACGAGGCGGTGTGCCCGTCTGGTCCCATGCCGAGCACCACGACGTCGAGCGGCCAGGGCAGGGATCGCAGTGCCGCATCGTCGGATGTCGCGGCATCCTCGATGCCGGCCGCCTCGTGGTAGAGCGGAACGAAACGGGCGGCCTTGGCCGCGTTCTGCAGCAGGTTCGCGGCCACCAGCCCGGCATTCGATCGCGGCGAGGAGGCCGGCACGAAGCGTTCGTCGACCAGCGTCACGATCACCTTGTCCCAGGCGATCGGCGCTGCGGAGAGATCGGCAAAGAATTTTGCCGGCGTCGTGCCGCCGGAGACAGCCAGAAACGCCCTGCCGCGCCGGTCGATCGCCCTCGTTAGGCGATCGGCCACCTTTGCAGCCAGCGCCGAGGCCAGTTGCGGACGGTCGGCAAAGGCATTCCAGTTATAGCTGGCGCTGTTCAATTGCTCTCGTGCCATGTCCGCCCGTCGCGTTCGATCAGCGCTATCGAGGCTGACGGCCCCCATGTGCCTGCCGTATAGCCCTGTGCTTCCTGCTTGGCGCCTTCCCAGGCATTCTGGATCGGGTCAATCCACTTCCAGGCGGCCTCCACCTCGTCGCGACGCATGAACAGGGTCTGGTTGCCACGGATGACATCCATGATCAGCCGTTCATAGGCGTCGGGCGCGCGGCCGTCGAAAGACTGCGCGAAACTCATGTCGAGCGAGATCTGGCGCAGCCGCATGCCGCCCGGGCCTGGATCCTTGATCATGATGAACTGTTTGACGCCTTCGTCCGGCTGCAGCCGAATGACCAACTGGTTGGCGAAGATCGGCCCAGCGCCGCTGTCGCCGAAGATCGAATGCGGGATCGGCTTGAACTCGATGACGATTTCAGAAACCCGGGTCGCCAACCGCTTTCCGGTCCTGAGATAGAACGGAACACCTGCCCAGCGCCAGGTGCCGATCTCGGCCTTGATGGCGACGAAGGTCTCGGTGTCGCTGTCCTTGCCGAGTTCCTCGACATAACCTTTCACCGGTCCGCCCGCCGACGCACCGGCACGATACTGGCCACGCACGGTGTGCTTCGGCGCTTCATTGCCGTTGATGCGCTTCAGCGCCCGCAACACCTTCAGCTTCTCGTCGCGCACGGCGTCGGCGTCCATCGACGACGGCGCTTCCATGGCGACCAGGCAAAGCAGCTGCAGCATGTGGTTCTGCACCATGTCGCGCAGCGCACCGGCTTTATCGTAATAGGTGACGCGATCTTCCAGGCCGACGGTCTCGGCGACGGTGATCTGCACGTGGTCGATATGGGCGGAGTTCCACAGCGGCTCGTAGAGCGCATTGGCAAAGCGCAGCGCCATCAGGTTCTGCACCGTCTCCTTGCCGAGATAATGATCGATGCGGAAAATCTGGCTTTCATGGAAGTCGTCGCCGACCAGGTCGTTGAGCGCCTGCGCCGAGGCGAGGTCGCGGCCGATCGGCTTCTCCAGCACGATGCGCGAATTCGGCGTGATCAGATTGTGCTCCTTGAGCTTGTGCGAGATATCGCCGAACAGCGCCGGCGCCACGGCCAGGTAGAAGGCGCGGATGTGGTCGCTTTCGCCAATCGCCTTTTTCAGCTTGTCGAAGCCGGCGCCGCTCGTCGCATCGGCCGGGACATAGGAAAGCCGCGCCAGGAAGGTCTTCAACTCCTTGGCATCTATATCGGCCGGCTTGACGTGGTCCGAAATCGCCTGCCTGGCGAAGGCCTGGAACTCCTCGTCGCTCATTTTCGAGCGCGACGTGCCGATGATGCGCGTCGGCTCGGAGAATTGATGGTCGCGCTGGCGATAGTAGAGCGACGGCAGCAGCTTGCGCTCCGACAGGTCGCCGGTGCCGCCGAAGATGATGAAGTCGAAAGGGTCGACGGGGATGATCTGGCTGGTCATGGTCTGTCCGCTGTGACGCCGGTCGCGAGTACGCGGCTGATATATTCTAATCGATTTAAATTTTCCAGTGCCATGCTGTCACATCGAGGACCAATCGCTGGATATTGATTGGGTCCACCCGTGCGCTTGACACTGGCGCCACCGGGAGGCTTGTCGGTGAACGAAGACTCCGGAAGCTTTCGCAGTTGCAGCATAGAACGTGAATGTGACGAAAGCTAATGCATGTCGCCCGGAAGTGTCCTCGGTTCCGGGATAACGACATGCATAAGATCAGAAGCTTGCAGCAGGTCGGGCGAATCCTATTCGCCGCGACATGCTGCAAGGGAGAAATCGTACCTATCGCGGCACCGGCCGGACTGTCAGCCCTTTCGCGCAAGCTGCGCGATGAACCCAAGGAGCGGTAACGCATGCGTCTGGAAAACAAGGTCGCCATTATCACCGGTGCGGCATCAGGCTTCGGCGAAGGCATGGCCAAGCGCTTCGCGCAAGAGGGCGCCAGGGTCGTTGTCGCCGATCTCAACGCCAAGGGGGCGGAACGCGTGGCAGGCGAGATCGGCGACGCGGCGATCTGGACGCAGACCGATGTTTCGTTGCGCTCCGAGTTCGACGAGATGGTCTATGCGGCCAAAAGCGCCTTCGGCCGCATCGACATCATGGTCAACAACGCCGGGTTCACCCACCGCAATGGCGACATGCTCAAGGTCGACGAGGAAACTTTCGACCTGATCACATCAGTCAACATGAAGGCGATCTATCACGCCGCGCGTGCCGTCGTGCCGATTATGGAGCGGCAGGGCAGTGGCGTCATCCTGACCACGGCGTCCACCGCTGGCCTGCGGCCTCGGCCCGGCCTCACCTGGTACAATGCCTCGAAGGGCTGGGCGATCACCGCCACCAAGTCGATGGCGGTGGAACTCGCACCCAGGAACATCCGCGTCAACTGCCTCTGCCCGGTCGCCGGCGAGACCGGCATGCTGGAGAAATTCATGGGCGCCGACACGCCCGAGATCCGCGAGACATTCCGCGCCTCGATCCCGCTCGGGCGGCTGTCGACCCCGATCGATATCGCCAATGCGGCGCTATGGCTGGCTTCGGACGAGGCCGCATTCATCACCGGCGTGGCGCTGGAGGTCGATGGCGGCCGCTGCATCTGAATGCGGCGATGTTCGGATATTACGCGCCGGGCTTGACGTAGCTCTTGTACACCCAGCCGTGCTTGCCGTTGTAGACGACCTCGCACCACTGCTTGCAGCCTATCAGTTGTACTGAAGTCCGGGCAGGCACCGTCCCGATGGGGGTGCCGCCCTTCTTCGGAGCACTGCGCATGGTCACAGTCCTGAGAATACGGGCACTGCCCGTCGCCGCCACCTTGCGCGGCTTCGCTTTGGCTGCGTTGTCCTCGTCTTGTGCATTCGCGGGTTTTTGGTCCGCCACTTGCGGCTGCGTCTCCGGAATGGCGGCGGTCTGCGCGCCATCGGGATTGCTGCTGCTCGCAAGCGGGCTCGGCGCGGCAACCTTGGCAAGCTCGTCGGTGGCATCGGTATCGGTAGACGATTGGGCGAATGCGGCCGCTGTTTTGTCAGGCGTCGGCTCAGGCTGCTTGGCTACCTGGCTGGGGGCAGCCGTTTGATCGGGATCTGCTGCCGCGGCAGCAGCCTTCTGCTGCGCCCCGGTCCAGCGAGGATCGTTGGCCGCAAGCGCTTGTATGTTGCCCGCCGCCGCTACCATGGTCGGTGGGACCTGGCTGGACTTGCGCTCTACCCGCCGTGTCACGGCAGCCGCTGTCACCGTAGTTCCCGAAGGGGAAACTTTCGTCGTCTTCACCGGGATGCTCGGAATGCTCTGCTCGGGACTGGCGACCGCTTGCCTCTCGCTGGTCGGCAATGCCAGCCAGAGTGCCACCGCGGCAACGCCAAGCAGAGCGGCGGTACCGACCGCGGCAATGACCAGATGCGAGTTCGAGCGGACTCCCTGCCAGAATGACGGGCGCATGTCATAGCCGAACTGCATGGCAAAGCGCCGACGTTCCGGAGCACCGAAACTGAAGGGCTCTCTCACTCTCTTGCCACCTCCATAAGCGGGCCGGTGTTCTTTCGATCAGATATCGCAAATCATGCGTTCGATCAGCATCGGTCCCAAAACGCGGACAGGCCCGCAACAATCCCCGAACAATCGCCCAGACGCGGACCTTTCGCCCGCGATTGTGGCATCAGTACGCCATTATCAAGGATTCTGCACCTTCGCCGGCAATTCCGCAATGTGTCGCCCGGGCAACAAATGTTACATGGATATTACAATATTACATGAGATCGTGATCGTATGGGATAACGGCCATCCAATCTCTGCCTAAAGCACGTCGCGTGGAGAGGGACTTATACAACGCGCTTTTAGATCTTGTTTTGATGCGCGTCGTTCTTCCCAGGCAGATCACTTTTGCACGACGCGTTAGATCCTGTCCCGCAGCGCAAACCAGTTGAGCGCGAGGAAAAGCAGCGGCGCCCGGAACCGGCGGCCGCCAGGAAATGGCGGAATTTTCAGTTCCTCGATCAGCTTCAGCCGGTCGCGGTTGCCGGTGACGGTTTCGGCATAGAGTTTGCCGAAGAAGTTGGACAGCATGACGCCGTGACCCGAATAGCCGCCGGCCGAGATCACATTCGGCATCACTTCACGCACGAACGGCTTTCTTGGCACCGTGATCCCGACATAACCGCCCCAGCCGTGGGTGATCTCGACATCGCTCAGCGCCGGATAGAGTTCCGCGATCTGGCGGCGAATATGGATGTGGATATCCTTCGGATCGTTGACGCCATAGACCTCGCGTCCGCCGAACAACAGCCGGCCATCCCTGGATTTGCGGAAATAGCGCACGACGAAACGGGAATCATCGACCGATTCGCCCCCCGGCAACACTTTCGAATCCGACCCCAGCGGCATGGTCGCGCCGATGAAGGATCCGATCGGCATGATGTGCGCGGCACTCACCGGCTCGAGCGTTTCGCCATAGGCATTGACCGCGATCAGGCATTTCTGCGCCGAGATCGTCCCTCTCGGCGTGGAAACCCTGACCTTGCCCCCCGCGGATATGATGCCGGTCGATGGCGTTCCTTCGAACAGGTGCGCGCCGGCTTGTGCCGCCACCCGCGCGGTGCCGATCACCAGCTTCATCGGATGGATATGGCCGGTGCCGGTGTCGCGCGTGCCGCCGAAATAGGCGCTCGAGCCCAGCCGCTCCGCCGTCTCCTTCGCATCCATGAAGGAGATATGCGGGTAGGAGAAACGGCCGGCCATGATCTCGGCATGGGCCTTGTAGTCGTCGACATAGCGCGGCTTGTGCGCAACAGAAAGCTGGCCCGGCATGTAGTCGATATCGATCTGGTTGATGGCCGCGAAATCAAGCAGGTGGGCTTTGGCCTCCTCGGCAAGATCGAACAGCGCCTTGGCGCGGGAAAGGCCATATTCGGCCTCCAGATCCTCGGCCCAGGCACGCTGGCCGGTGCCAAGTTGGCCGCCATTGCGTCCCGAAGCGCCATCGCCGAAGCGATGCGCCTCGATCAGCACCACGTCCGCTCCAGCCTTGGCCAGATAAACCGCTGCAGACAGGCCGGTAAATCCGCCGCCGATGACAACCACATCGCAGGTCCGGTCGCCGTCGAGCGCCGGATGTTCAGGCCGTTGCCCGGCCGTGTCCTCATACCAGGATCGACCAGGGGAGATTGGGGATTGATAAGGCATGATGTGGCGAAGACTCGAGGAGTTTGGGAAGGAATGGAAGAGGAGTAGCGAATAGAAAAAAACCGATATCGTTTCTATTCGCTATTCGCCCCTAAACGTTGAGCAGCAGATATTCCCGCTCCCACGGACTGATCACTTCCATGAACGTCTCGAATTCCGCGCGCTTGATCGCCGCATAGGTGGCGGCGAAAGACTTGCCCAGCAACGCGCAGAGTTCCTCGTCGCCTTCGAACAAGTCCACGGCTTCGAGCAGACTGCGCGGCAGGTCTATCTCGTCCGCGTTGGCGGTTGTAAGCACGGGCGGCTCGGCCTTGATCTTCCTGGTGATGCCGATCAGCCCGCAGGCGAGCGAGGCTGCAAGTGCCAGGTAGGGATTGGCGTCGGAGGACGGAATGCGGTTCTCGACGCGCCGCGCCGCGGGGTCGGAACGCGGCACCCGGAACGCCGTGGTGCGGTTGTCGTAGCCCCATTTGTTGTTGACGGGAGCCGATGCCGCCTGCGTCAGCCGCCGGTAGGAGTTGACGTAGGGCGCGAACATCACCAACGCGTTCGGCACGTGCTTTTGCATGCCGCCGATGAAATGGAAGAAATCCTCGGTTTCGGAACCATCCTCGGCCGAAAAGATGTTCCTGCCCGTCTTCTTGTCGACGATCGACTGGTGGATATGCATGGCGGAGCCCGGTTGGCCCTGGATCGGCTTGGCCATGAAGGTCGCGTAGATCTCGTGCTTGAGTGCCGCCTCACGGATGGTGCGCTTGAACATGAACACCTGGTCGGCAAGTTCGATCGGGTCGCCATGGCGCAGATTGATCTCGAGCTGGCCGGCGCCTTCTTCGTGGATGAGCGTGTCGATCTCCAGCCCCTGGCTTTCGGAGAAATGATAGATGTCGTCGATCAGTTCGTCGAACTCGTTGACGCCGGCGATCGAATAGCCGGCGCCGCCGCCGATCGCGCGCCCCGAGCGGCCGACGGGCGGGGTCAACGGATAGTCCGGGTCCGGGTTCTTGCGCACGAGGTAGAACTCGATCTCAGGCGCCACGACCGGCTTCAGCCCAAGCCTGTCATAGGCTGCAAGGACGCGCTTCAGCACATTGCGCGGCGTGAACTCGACCGAGCGGCCGTCCTGGTGGACGAGATCGCAGATCACGGCCGCCGTCGGGTCTTCTTCCCAAGGTACCACCGTCAGCGTCGACAGGTCCGGCATCAGCTTGAGGTCGCCGTCGTCTTCAGGGTAGTGGAAGCCGTTACCGTCCTCTGGATAGCCGCCGGAAATCGTCGTCATGAAGACGGCCGAAGGCAGCGCCAGCGAAGTGTTGGAGGTGAATTTCTTCGACGGCATCATCTTGCCGCGCGCCACGCCGGCCTGATCGGGTGTGATGCATTCGATATCCTCGATGCCGCGCCATTCCAGCCAATCGCTGACTTCCTTCCAGTTCTTCACACCACGCAGGTTTTTCACAAAGGCAGGCGTGCGCGCCCGTCCTCCGCGGCTCGACGGACGGACTTCCTTTTTTGCAGGCGGCATCATTCACCAGATTGGGTTGCGGATTTCGGAGTATAGCCGTGCCGCGCGATGGAAGGGAAGGGAGCCACCGCCGGCATTTTCCGTTGCAGGTTGAAAACCGCCCGCCGCTCGGCTTAGGTTTGGTGTCTTCCCGCATTCGAGAAGCCGGTGATGCGAACCAGCAGCGAACTGACCACGATCGGCTTCGATGCCGACGACACGCTTTGGCAAAACGAACAATTCTTCCGCATGACGGAGAAGCGCTTTGCCGCCATGCTGGCCGATCATGGCGAGGAGAAGCAGATCTCGGCGCGACTGCTGGAGGCCGAGAGGCGCAACCTTGCGATCTATGGTTTCGGCATCAAGGGATTTACGCTCTCGATGATCGAAACGGCGATCGAGGTCACCGACGGGCGCGTGCCGGCCTCGGTCATATCGGAGATTCTCGACGCCGGTCGCGAGATGCTGGGCCATCCGATCGAGCCCTTGCCCTATGCGCGCGAGACGGTCGAGAAACTCGCCGGCACCTTCCGCCTCGTGCTGATCACCAAGGGCGATTTGTTCGATCAGGAGCGCAAGCTGGCCGGCTCCGGGCTGGGCGATCTGTTCGATGCCGTCGAGATCGTCAGCGACAAGACGGCCGCGACCTATGCGCGCCTCTTCAACCGCCATGGCGACGGCCCGGCGAGGAGCATGATGGTCGGCAATTCGCTGAAGTCGGACGTGGTGCCCGCCATCGAGGCCGGCGGCTGGGGTGTCCATGTCCCGCACGAACTGACCTGGGTGCTCGAACATGTCGAGGCGCCAGTCGCAGAGCCGCGTTTCCGCCAGATATCGGATCTCGGTCAATTGCCGGAACTGATAGAAAGCATCGCGAAGCCAAGCTGATCGCGATTGCGATTATTTGCTTTTTGAATAAATCCGGGCGGAAAACCGCGGCACGACTTTCCCGGAATTGCCTCAGCGGTTGATCAGGCGATCGATCACCGGTTGCAGCCGTTCGGGCGTGATCGGTTTTGCCACCACCACGTCGACGACTTTCGCCAGGCCAAGGCTCTCCGGCGTGCCATTCTTGGTTGAAAGCAGGATCACGGGAGGAAGCGATTTGCCCGAAGTCCGGCGCAACATTTCGATGCCGGGCATCAGATTGTCGCAGTCCTTGTTGTCGGGGCCACCATCGAGGACGATCGCTCCCGGCACCAGCGTCCGCAAGGTTTTCGCTGCGATATCAGGCGGTTCCGAGATTGGTCTGAGCCCGGACCGTTCGACGATCTTCGATACGACGACCCGGTTGATCGGCGATTTTCCGACAACAAGCACCCGCGAGAGATCGCGGATCGTGTTGGTGCTTGAATCCCGGGTCCCCAGATTCACATGTTTTGCGGTCTCGCCCTCGCGGTTCACTGGGCACCCAAGTCGGCCAAGAAGTTCGCCCCTATTTCAATGCAGAGTTGAAATCTGGGCGACAATTGGCGTGAGATCGCACCCTTGTCAAGTTGAAATAAAAGAACCTGGAGGCGTCCTCCACAACAGTGGATTCAAAGCAACAGTACTGTACTGCTCTGTCCATGGCTTGGTTGCGTAAAAATAAAATTCACCTGCGCATTCATTGCGCAGGTGAAAGGCCGCTTGGACGATTTCGAATCAGCCATGGCTCTGTTGCGTGACGATGACCGGGATCAAAAGGTCACCCCAATTGCCGTCACCGCCATGATGCCTTGCGGAGCGCACGAGCTCCACCGAGACGCCCGCCTCCACCGCCTTCATCACCGACTGGTTGAGCCTGTGCAGATCGTTGGCCAGCATGCGGATCGTCGCCTGCTGGTCGACGCTCATCGTGGTCGATTGCTCTTCTGCCCGTTCCTTGACGCGGCTTATCGATGCCATTGGTCGTCTCCTATGTCTTTGCCCTCTCGGGCGTTTCCTCTGTTGGTCGTCTTTTTTGGCGAACTCACTCCGCCGCCGGCTTGAACTGCGCGTGCTCGGTCGACTCATGCATGGCGGTGGTCGATGACCGGCCCCCGGTGATCGCCATCGAGACGGCATCGAAATAGCCGGTGCCGACCTCACGCTGGTGCTTGGTCGCGGTATAGCCATTGGCCTCCGCCGCGAATTCCGCTTCCTGCAACTCGGAATAGGCCGACATCTGCCGCGCCTTGTAGCCGCGGGCGAGTTCGAACATGCCGTAGTTGAGCTGGTGGAAGCCCGCCAGCGTAATGAACTGGAACTTGTAACCCATGGCGCCCAGTTCCCGCTGGAACTTGGCGATCGTCGCGTCATCGAGGTTCTTCTTCCAGTTGAACGACGGCGAGCAATTATAGGCGAGCAGCTTGCCTGGACGGTGCCTGCGCACCCCCTCCGCGAATTTCTTGGCCTGTGCCAGGTCGGGCTTCGAGGTCTCGCACCAGATCAGGTCGGCGTGGGGCGCATAGGCAACGGCCCGTGCGATACAAGGCTCGATGCCGTTCCTGACCTGGTAGAAGCCTTCCACCGTACGGCCCGCATCATAGTCGACAAAGGGCTGGTCGCGCTCATCGATATCGGAGGTGAGCAGCTTTGCCGCTTCCGCGTCGGTGCGCGCCACGACCAGGGTGGGCGTGGCCATCACGTCGGCCGCGAGTCGCGCGGCGTTGAGGTTGCGGATATGCGCCGCGGTCGGGATCAGCACCTTGCCGCCGAGATGGCCGCACTTCTTCTCCGACGCCAGCTGGTCCTCATAGTGGACGCCGGCGGCACCCGCCTCGATGAATGCCTTCATGATCTCGAAGGCGTTGAGCGGGCCGCCGAAGCCGGCTTCCGCGTCGGCGACGATCGGCGCGAACCAGGTCTCGACCGAAAGCCCGTTGCCTTCGGAGGTCTCGATCTGGTCGGCGCGCTGCAGCGTGCGGTTGATGCGCTTAACCAGTTCGGGCGCCGCATTGGCCGGATAGAGCG
This sequence comes from Mesorhizobium sp. Cs1321R2N1, assembly GCF_037179725.1. Classification (NCBI taxonomy): domain Bacteria; kingdom Pseudomonadati; phylum Pseudomonadota; class Alphaproteobacteria; order Hyphomicrobiales; family Phyllobacteriaceae; genus Mesorhizobium; species Mesorhizobium sp. Cs1321R2N1. The sequence continues at coordinate 49,121 of NZ_JAPYKP010000023.1, forward strand.
ACTGGTCCGGATACATCGCCGAGGCGGTGTTCGCATCGGCGGCAACCTGCCAGCCCGACAGATAGATCGCCTTCAGCCCGGCGCGCACCTGCTGCATCGCCTGGTTGCCGGACATGGCGCCCAATGCGTTGACGAAGTCCTCTTCGTGGATGAGCTTCCACAGCCGGTTGGCGCCCATTTCGGCAAGGCTCTGCCTGATCTGCACCGAACCGCGCAGCCGCTTCACATCCTCCGGCGAATAGGGACGTTCAATGCCGTCGAAGCGGCCTTCAGGCGCCGAGGGGACGAGGTTGTAAAAATCGGTCATTGGTCACTCCGAAGGTTTCTGCACGACGTCCGCGCGCCAGTTGTCGGCGGCACTTCTATGTGACTGAATTTACAGTGCGGTGCAAAATGAGCCAGAAAAATCAGGAAATCTGACCGAACATAAGGGAAAACCTGTGTTGCGTTTGACAGGGAGGCGCTGTAAATTTGTCAATACTGTAAAGGCAAGCGCGGCTGATGTCGTGTAAATTCCTGTCAAGGATAGTCGATGGCTGATCAGAAGATTTTCGCCGGGCCGCGCATTCGCCGCATCCGCAACGCCAAGGGCCTGACCCAGACGGCAATGGCCGAGGGGCTAGGCATCTCGCCCTCCTATCTCAACCTGATCGAGCGCAACCAGCGGCCGCTGACTGTGCAGCTGATCCTGAAGCTGGCCTCCGTCTACAAGGTCGATCCGCACGAGCTTCAGGGCGAGGCAAGGGGATCGGTCGCTGCCCTGAAGGAGGTGTTCACCGATCCGCTGCTGGTTGGCGAACTGCCGGGAGATCAGGAACTGATCGAGCTTGCCGAGGCGGCGCCCAATGCCTCCGCCGGGGTGACAAAACTGTTTCGCGCCTATCGCGAGCAGGCCGAGCGGCTGTCCGACATCAACGAGCTTCTGGCACGCGAGGGTCGGACGACAGCGCTCTCCGGCGCCCGCCTGCCCATCGACGAGGTGCGCGAGATTTTCGAGCGGCGGCCGAACCATTTTTCCTCGCTCGAGGAAGAGGCCGAGGCGTTCACGTCGGTGCTTGACCCCGGCGACGACTTGTTTGGCGCATTGAAGGCATGGCTGAAGCGCGAATACGGCATCGTGGTCAAGGTTCTGCCGGTCGCCACCATGCCGAACTGGCGCCGCCGCTACGACCGTCACTCGCAGCGCCTGTTCCTGTCCGAGCGCCTGTCACCATTCGACCAGTTGCGTGAAGTCGCGATGGAGGCCTGCCTGATCCGCATGACGGTCGCGATCGCCGGCGAGATCCAGGCGCTGAGGCTGGCCACGGACGAGGCGCGCCGCCTTGCCCGCTTCGAACTTGGCCGCTATGCCGCCCACGCGCTGATGATGCCATATCAGCCTTATCACGCGGCGGCCGTTCGCTCACGCTACGACATCGACGTCCTGCGCTCGCGCTTTGGCGTCTCCTTCGAGCAGGCGGCAAACCGGCTGACCATGCTGCAGCGGCCAGGTGCTTCTGGCGTGCCTTTCTTCATGCTCGAGGTCGACAATGCCGGAAACCGCTTTCGCAAGGCCGGCAGCCAGGGCTTTCCGCAAAGCCGCTTTGGCGGCGGCTGTCCCAAGCTTCCCGTGCATGTCGCCTTCACCCAGCCCGGTCAGGTCTTCGTCGAGGCGGTGGAAATGCCTGATGGCGCCGAGTTCCTGTGCATCGCCCGCACGCTGGAGGGGCCGCAAGGCGCATTCTCCGAACGCCCGCGCCGCACGGCACTGCTACTCGGCTGCGACATCGGCTTTCGCGACGACATCGTCTATGGCGCGGTGCTGCCTGGCGCGGCGGTCGGCGCGAAGGTGGGGGCAGGCACCATCGCGGCGACGCCTGTCGGCCCGGCCTGCCGGCTTTGCGAGCGCGTCGGCTGCCTGGCGCGCGCCGAGCCGCCGGTGACGCGACCCCTCGGCCTCGACGAGATGGTGACCGGCCTGAGCGCGTTCGATTTTCAGTAACGTCGCAGCCGGTGGAGAGCATGGTGGGTCAGGTTCTTCTTTGGTTGTGCAAACAACAAGCCGTCACGCGCCCGACATTGCGAGCAACAATATTGATTGAACATTGGTAGTAAGATATCAAACCTCTAGCTGCGGATCGGTGGGGGTATTGATGGGCAGGACGGTTCTTTGGGGTGGGCTGGGCCTTGCCCTGGCGATCTCGCCCGCATTTGCGGAGAAATCCTCGGGATTCTTCAAGTCCTATGAAGGATACAATGATGCCGGCAAGGCGTTCTTGAATAAGATTGATCCGAAGATCGGCGCAGTGGACCTTGCCGAAGGTGTGCATCTCAACCTCGGAGATAAGTTCTACTTTTTGAGCAAGAAAGATACGGTCTCGGTTCTGACCGAGGCTTGGGGCAATCCACCCACTTCGGCTTCCGATGCTGTCGGCATGATCTTTCCAGCCAGATACGATCCCCTCGCGGACGGCAATTGGGGGATAGAACTGCGATGGGAAAAGATAGGCTATGTCGATGATGGCGATGCCGCATCAATCGACTATGGCGATCTGCTGCGCAGCATGCAGGCGGACACCTTGTCGGGCAATGACCAAAGGGTGAAGGACGGCTTTTCGCCCATTACGCTGATTGGTTGGGCCTCAACGCCAGTCTATGATGCGGCAAACAAGCGTTTGCACTGGGCCAAGGAATTGCAATTCGGAAGCGATAGCGTTCACACGCTCAATTACGACGTCCGTTTTCTCGGCAGGGAAGGCGTTTTTGTAATGAGCTATATCGCCACGGTTGAGCAGTTGCCGGAGATAAGGCAGAGCCTGGATGAAGTCCTTGGCCTTGCAGTCTTCAATGACGGAAAAAAGTACACGGATTTCACACCGGGCGCCGATACGGTTGCGGCAGTCGGCATTGGCGGCCTGATAGCCGGAAAATTGGCGGCAAAAGCAGGTCTTATCGCTGTGGCGCTCATTGCGCTGAAAAAATTTGGCCTGATCCTGCTGGTCCCTTTGGCGGGTCTCTGGCGCCTCATTCGCGGCAAGAAAAACACTTCGTAAGGTTTGTCAAAGCCTTGCAGTGCGCCAAACGGAGCGCCGCACTGGATCATCCCCGGTCGGCGCCTTTGCGTTACGTGAACAGAGTAGTTTTTTGTCGTCCCTTGCGCATCGTCCCGTCCACAAAAGCTCGACAGTCGCGCCCATGACAGACACAGCATCATCTCCGACACTTGTTGCATCGACCGGCCTTGCTACCTCGACAGTCTCGCCGCGCGACGAACGCGTCGGCATGCTTCTGGTCTTCCTGTCGGCGCTGATGTGGAGTTTCGGCGGCACCATCGCTCGCTTCATCAGCGCCGGCGACAGCTGGACGGTTATTTTCTGGCGTTCCGTTTGGGCCGCCGCCTTCCTGCTCTGCTTCATGGTCTGGCGTGACGGCTGGCGCGGCATGGTGACGTCATTCCGGGACATGGGCTTGCCAGGCATTGCCGTGGGATTCTGCTTCGCCATTGCCTCGACCTCGTTCGTCGTGGCGCTTGCCTATACTACCGTCGCCAACATCCTCTTGATGCAGGCCGGCGTGCCGCTCCTGGCGGCCTTTTTGCCTGGGCACTGTTTCGCGAAAGAGTAACCGTCGCGACCTGGATGGCCATTGCCGCCGTTATCGCCGGCGTAGCCATCATGGTGTCGCAATCACTGGATGGCGCCGTCTCGCCGATAGGCGATGGACTTGCGTTGCTGATCGCGTTCATGTTCTCGATCGCCACCGTCATCACCCGGCGCTTCTCCAGCGTGCGCATGACGCCGGCGACCTGTCTCGGCACGATCCTGGCGGCGGGCTTGGCTGCCTCGCAAGCCTCGACCTTCATGGTGTCGGCCGGTGACATGGGCTTTCTCTTCGTCTTCGGCGTGGTCAATCTCGGCCTTGGCCTTGCTTTCTTCGCCACCGGCGCGCGCCTGATCCCGGCGGCGATCGCGGCACTGCTCGGCACGTTCGAGCCGATCCTGGGGCCGATATGGGTCTGGCTCATCCATTCCGAGGTGCCGTCCGGGCGCACCATGATCGGCGGCGCGGTGGTGGTCACGGCGCTGGTTGTCCATATTGGGCTGGAATTCAAGCGCCAGGCGCGGCCGCAGCGGGCTGGGGTCACCGGAGTGCCTTCGCCTAATTGATGCCGGCGCCGAAGCTTTGCCCATTGACAATGTCGCTGCCGCCCGGGCAGGCTGGGACTACGGCAACAACAAGACAGGCTTATCTTGCCAAGTCTCCCCGGCGGCTCGATCGAGACCGGACCACATTCTTGTATCTCTCTCCGCGCGGCGGCGAAAGCTTCTGACGGCACCGCAATTCCTTCCCGCCCCGAACGACCGGGTTGCCGCAGGCGGCGTGCCGGATGGCGCTTGTCGGCCCCTGGAAAGCTCAATAGTCTGAAGCAAAATGCCCGGCAGCGCGAGCATGTCGCGACGCGCCGGCAATGGAACACTCACCAAAGGAGAATAGCATGATCCGCAAAGCGCTCTGGCTTTCGGCAACCTCGGTATTTCTGGCGCTTTTGACGCCCGCCGGTCACGCCGCCGACCGCGTCGTCAACGTCTTCAACTGGTCGGATTATATCGACAGTTCGATCATCGACGATTTCACCAAGAAGACCGGCATCAAGGTCGTCTACGACACCTTCGATTCCAACGAAATCCTCGAAACCAAACTGCTCGCCGGCGGCAGCGGCTACGACGTCGTCGTGCCGAGCGGCAATTTCCTGGCTCGCCAGATTCAGGCCGGTGTGTTCCAGAAGCTCGACAAGTCGAAGCTGCCGAACCTCTCCAACATGTGGGATACGGTTACGGAACGCACGGCCAAATACGACCCCGGCAACGAATACTCGGTCAATTACATGTGGGGCACGGTCGGCATCGGTTACAATACCAAAAAAGTGCAGGCAGCGCTCGGCACCGACAAGATCGACAGCTGGGATACTTTCTTCAATCCGGACAGCCTGGCCAAATTGAAGGATTGCGGGGTCTATGTGCTGGATTCTCCCTCCGACATCCTGCCGGCGGCGCTGAAATATCTCGGTCTGGATCCCAACAGCACCTCGCCTGACGACATTGCCAAGGCCGAGGAAGCTCTTCTCAAGATACGTCCCTATATCAGGAAATTCCACTCGTCCGAATACATCAACGCACTTGCCAATGGCGACATCTGCCTGGCGGTCGGCTGGTCGGGTGACGTGTTCCAGGCTCGCAACCGCGCGGTCGAAGCCAAGCAAGGCGTGGAAATCGGCTATTCCGTGCCGAAGGAAGGCGCCCAGATGTGGTTCGATCAGATGGCGATCCCCGCCGATGCGCCGCATGTCGCCGAGGCGCTTGAATTCATCAACTACATGATGACGCCGGAAGTGATCGCGAAATCGTCGAACTATGTCCTTTATGCCAATGGCAACAAGGCTTCGCAGCAGTTCGTCGACAAGGCGCTGCTCGACGATCCCTCGGTCTATCCGGACGCCGCGACCTTGCAGAAGCTCTATACCGTCCAGCCTTACGATCCCAAGACGCAGCGCATCATCACGCGCAGCTGGACCAAGATCGTCACCGGCCAGTAGGCAATCCGACGCGACCCCGGCAGCCAACTGCCGGGGTCGATTTCTTTTGGGGAATAAAAAGTACGGAGTGGGGATATGAAATCGCTTGGCAGCATCCGCAGGGACTTCGCGCCATGGAACGACCCGAAGGCCAAGCCATATATTCAGTTCGACGGCGTCACCAAGAGGTTCGGCGACTTCACCGCCGTCAATAATCTGTCGCTGACCATTTTCGAGCGTGAATTCTTCGCGCTGCTCGGCGCCTCGGGTTGCGGAAAGTCGACGCTGCTCAGGATGCTTGCCGGCTTCGAGGAACCGACAGCCGGTCGCATCCTGCTCGATGGTCAGGATCTGCGCGGCATTCCGCCCTATCGCCGGCCGGTCAACATGATGTTCCAGTCCTATGCCCTGTTCCCGCATATGACGGTCGAGAACAACATCGCCTTCGGCCTCAAGCAGGAAGGCATGCCGAAGCCCGATATCGAAAAGCGCGTCGCCGACATGCTGAAGCTGGTCAAGCTCGAGCAGTTCGCCAAGCGCAAGCCGCACCAGCTCTCCGGCGGCCAGCGCCAGCGCGTCGCGCTTGCCCGCTCGGTCGCCAAGCGACCGAAGGTGCTGCTGCTCGACGAGCCGCTCGGCGCGCTCGACAAGAAACTGCGCGAGGAAACCCAGTTCGAACTGATGGATCTGCAGCAGGAGCTTGGTCTCACCTTCGTCGTCGTCACCCATGACCAGGAAGAGGCGATGACGATGGCCGATCGCATCGCCATCATGGACAAGGGCGAGGTGATGCAGGTTGCGACACCGGCGGAGGTTTACGAGGCTCCGACGTCGCGCTTCGTCGCTCATTTCGTCGGCAACGTGAATATGTTCGAGGGCAAGGTTGCCGAGCACACCGACAAGACAACACGCATCACCGGCGCGACCGGAGCCCAGATCGTCGTCGAGAATGGCGCCGCCGCAACAGGCGCCGACATCATCTTCGCCATCAGGCCGGAAAAGATCAGGGTTTCATCGAAGAAGCCGGCCGACGCCGTCAACGCGCTGGAGGGCGAGGTTTACGACATCGCCTATCTCGGCGACATGACCGTCTATCACGTCAGGCTGGACGACGGGCAGATCGTGCGGGCAAGCGCCCTGAACGCGGCTCGTGTGACCGAGGATCCGCTGACCTGGAACGACCGTGCCTGGGTGTCCTTCCGGCCCGACGCCGGCGTCGTGCTGGCACGGTAGGGGGCGGGCATGTCCAATACCGCCGTCGCCGATGCCGCCGCGCCATCGACTGCCGCCAATCCGTTCCTGACGCGTTTGGGTGTCGGCTTCGTCAGCCGGCTCGTCATCATCGTTCCCTATCTCTGGCTGCTGTTCTTTTTCCTCGTCCCCTTCGTCATCGTCTTCAAGATCTCGCTGTCGCAGACGGCTATCGCCATGCCGCCCTATACGCCGGTGCTCGATTTCAGGGACGGCGTTTCCGGTTTCTTCGCCGGCTTTCGCGACCTCAACTTCGACAATTATGTCTGGCTGACGCAGGACGCACTCTATTTCAAAGCCTACCTCACCAGCGTCGTCATCGCTGCCATCTCCACGGGGCTGACCTTGCTGGTTGGCTATCCCATCGCCTATGGCATGGCGCGCGCTCCGGCCACGATCCGCCCGACATTGCTGATGCTGGTCATCCTGCCGTTCTGGACGTCGTTCCTGATCCGCGTCTATGCCTGGATCGGTATCCTGAAGCCAGAGGGCCTGCTCAACCAGTTGCTCTTGTCGCTGCACGTCATCAATCAGCCGCTGGTGATCCTCAACACCTACACGGCCATCTTCATCGGCATCGTCTATTCCTACCTGCCGTTCATGGTGCTACCGCTTTATTCGTCGCTGGAAAAGATGGACTACTCCCTGATCGAGGCGGCCAAGGATCTCGGCTGTCCGCCGACCGCTGCCTTCTGGAAGATCACCTTTCCGCTGTCGCTGCCCGGCGTCATTGCCGGCTGCCTGCTGGTGTTCATCCCGGCCGTCGGCGAATTCGTCATCCCCGACCTGCTCGGCGGCTCGCAGACGCTGATGATCGGCAAGACGCTGTGGAACGAGTTCTTCGCCAATCGTGACTGGCCGGTGTCGTCGGCCGTTGCCGTCATCCTGCTGTTGCTGCTGATCGTACCGATCGTCTTGTTCCAGCATGCCCAGGCCCGCGCGCAGGAGCAGGACAAATGAACGCCACCTGGAGCCGCTTCAACATCACCTCGATCACGCTCGGTTTTGCCTTTCTCTATCTGCCGATCGTGCTGCTCGTCGTCTTCTCCTTCAACGAGTCCAAGCTCGTCACCGTCTGGGGCGGCTTTTCCACCAAATGGTACGTATCGCTGTTCCACAATCAGGGCCTGATGGACGCCGCGTGGGTGACCATCCGCGTCGGTCTGATTTCAGCGACGGTGGCCACGGTTCTCGGCACCATGGGGGCCCTGGCGCTGACCCGCTACACACGCTTCCGGGGCAGGGTCCTGTTCTCTGGCATGATCTTCGCACCATTGGTCATGCCTGACGTCATTACCGGCCTGTCGCTGCTCCTGCTGTTTGTCGCCATCGGCATGGATCGCGGCATGACGACCGTGATCCTCGCGCATATCACCTTCACAATGTGCTTTGTCGCGGTGGTCGTGCAGTCGCGGCTTGTCAGCTTCGATCGCTCGCTGGAAGAAGCCGCCATGGATCTTGGCGCGCCGCCGGTGAAGACCTTCTTCCAGATCACGCTGCCAGTCATTCTGCCGGCGATCGTGTCCGGCTGGATGCTGGCCTTCACGCTGTCACTGGACGACCTGGTCATCGCCAGCTTTGCTTCGGGCCCTGGCGCCACCACGCTGCCGATGAAGATCTACAGCCAGGTCCGCCTCGGCGTGACGCCGGAGATCAATGCCGCCTGCACCCTCCTGATCGCGATCGTCACGGTTGGCGTGATCATCGCTTCGGTCGCCAACAAGCGGCGCGAGGTGCAGCGGCAGCTTGATGAGCGGGCCGCGCAACGCGGTTAGGAGCGGCGCTTCGGGCGCAAGGCGTTATTCGCCCGAAACGCCACGGCTGATGGGTGAAATGAACGGCGTGCTCCACGTTCCGCCGACGAAAAACGACGACTGGTTAGGCCCCTGCTGGCCGTTCTTTTGCGTTGCTGGCTGATCCGGCTGGATGACGCCGCCCGACAGCGCCAGCCCGCGTCCTGCGTAGGATGCGATGCCGGAAAGCCAGATCTTGTATTTCGCCGAATTGGCCTCGGCCTTGTCGAGTCTGGCCACGCCTCTTGAAATGGTTGCCTTCACTTCGGCGCCATCGATGGGCAGCGTCCCGTCCGAGACATCGTCGAGCGCGAAGAAGCCGCCCTGTTCGGTATGCTTGAGAAAGGCCGGCAGGTTGAACTTGCTGAGCGCGCCAGGGCCGAAGGTCGCCGAGACCGAGCCGTCGGCGTTTTCAAAGATCGAATCCCAGGTCCTTCCCGGTCCCTTGAGGATGACCGAAACGGTGCCCGTGCCGACCGGCACCAGCCGGGTCATCCCGGCCGCGGTACCGAACGCGCCACCATCGACGTCGGAGGCCAGCAGCCGGATCTCGACCTGGGTGCCCTCGGGTTTACGGTCGAAACGAAGGCTGGTCTGGATGTTGCCGCCAAAAGCCGAGGCGTCGGAGATGTCGAAGACGGAAAGACCGTCCTTGACCTGGGCGGTGGCCGCGACATCGGCAAGCTGGATACTCCCCGCCGTGGCACGGGCCGCCGACAGCCTGAGATCGAGATTGACCCGATCGGCGAAACTCGTGTCGATCTGACCCGGCTCGCTGCTGCTCGCTGGTCCCATCGAGGTGAAGGCAGACAGAAACGACTTGAGGTCGAGCGTGTCGAAGGCAAGTGTGCCCGAGATCACCGGCTGCGCCTCGCCAAGCGACAGGTCCAGCGCGCCCATGCCCGGGTTGTTGTCAAGCGCCAGCGCCGTGTTTTCAAATTTGACGCGGCCGGCCGACGCCGTGACCTTGCTCGAAATGCTGACCGAGCCGATCGCCGCGCTCGGCGCGATGCCGGCCTGCGACCATTCCAGCACGCGGCGCAGCGAGGGCGCCGCGAATTTCACCTGGCCATCGAAATAGGCTTTTTCGGACATGTTGGCCGTGCCGTCGAAGGAGAAGGTGGCGGGCGCTGCCTTGAAGGACAAAGTGAGGGGTGCCATGCCCCCGGCAAACAGCACCAGGGGTCTCGGCGAGGCGGCATCCACGGTCACGCTTTCGCCGCGCCAGATCCCGGTCGCGGACAATGTCGCATTGCTGTTCATCGCCGCCCAAGTAGCCTGGCCGCTAAGACTGCTCAGGATCTCCACATCCTTGCCTTTGACGGACGCCACCATGCGGCCATCCCTGAACTCCACGGTTCCGAAAGTGTCGTCCGGCAGCTTGTCCAGGTCGGGCTTGGCGGGGTCCGCGTTGACCAGGCCACGGGCCGCGTCGATGGAGCGCGCGATGCGCCCGCCGGTCGGCGCCGTGGGCAGGAATAGCCCG
>NZ_JAPYKP010000024.1:0-58753 GCF_037179725.1 Mesorhizobium sp. Cs1321R2N1
ATGCGGGCATGCTCGGCGGCAAGCCGGGGGTCGGCGGCGATGCGACGCTCCACAGCAAGGGCCGCCGCCGCATCAAGCTCGCCATCGACAAGGGCGTGGATCATCAGTCTGATACCTTCGGGATCATTGGGCAGTCCGTCGTCATGGCCGGTCATGGCGCTCTCCCCAGTTCAGACGCCAGCAGGCCGCGGGCGCGGGCCAGCCTGGACATCACCGTGCCGATCGGCACGTCGAGCATGGCCGCAATCTCACGATAGCTAAGGCCGTTAATGTCGCGCAGCACCAGCGTTTCGCGAAACGGCTGCGGCAGGGCAGCGATTGCCGCTTCGAGTGCCGCCGTATCGGCCCTGGCGATGAGGCTCGCTTCCGGACCGTCCTCGTCGGGCAGGCGGGTGCCATGGGCCGCCGCCATGTCGTCGAGATCGCCGAGATCACCGACGGCCATCATGGCGCGCGGCCGGTTGCGCGCCATCCAGGTGTAGGAGGTGTTGCGCACGATGGTCAGCAGCCAGGCACGGGCATTGCCGCCGGCATAGCCCGACATGCCGGCATGCGCCTTGATGCAGGCGTCCTGCACGACATCCTCGGCGTCGGCGGCATTGCCGGTCAGCCAGCGGGCAAGCGCCAGCGCGTCGCCGAGATGCGGCAGCACCACCTGGTTGAAGCGCTCTGCCATGGCCCTCTCGCTCAAAGCAGCACCATGTTCCCCTCCGGAGCGGACAGGCCGTGCCGCCTCAAGATGCGACAGCGATTTTGCCTGGCTTGCAGGGGCAAAGCCCCCGGAAACGGGCAAAGTCGCTTGCCTTGCTGAAAGTGAATTCATCTGCCTCACCAGTGTCAAGCGCCATGAAAGGAAAGCGCGCCACGGAGGAGGGACTGACGACGGTCATGCTCGCCAGCGCATGACGGCGGCTGCCGCCGCAGCCAGGTTCGCTGTGCTCGCGATGATGGGGCATGCCGATCTCCTCAACGCCAGCCGTGGCGTATGTCGAGGAGACTTGTTGAGGAGGCGATTTATTCCCGCGCGGGCAAATCCGGCTGTTCACGGTCGCGTGATCAGCCGGTGCTTTCGGCGTGGTCGGTTGGCGATCAATCCGGCCAGCGCAAAACACCCGACGAATCCTTGCGCGCAATTTTCATCGCGTCGCCCGGGCGCTCCTTCGCGGTCAGCACGGCGCGCAGGCGCTCAGCGACGATCTCCGCCTCGCCGGGATGAAGATTACAGGGGTCGAGGAAGAAATGGCCGCGCTCGACCTCATGGTTGCGCACGATGATCGGCGGCGAGCCGGCGGCAAGCGCCGAGGCAAGACCGGCGGCGGTGAAGCGGCTCTCGGGCGAGACGAATATCTGCAGCCGGTCGAGCGGATTGGCGGTGGGGTCGGGAATGATGATGGCGGCGATGCCGGGCAGTCCCTGCAAAGTGTCCTTCCACAGATTGAGTGCCGCCTCCTCACGCCGGCGGATGCCGGCATGGTCGCGCTTCTCCCAGGCTTCGAGCGCCGCCATGATGCCGGCGATGCTTTCCTTGCCGACCTTCATGGCGCGGGCGACGCCGCGGTTCTGCAGATAGGCTGATCGCACCAGGTCCTTGCGGCCGGTGACGATGCCACTGGTCGGCCCGCTCAGGAATTTGTGGCCACTGTAGATGACGACATCGGCGCCGCGCGCGAGGAAGCCGCGCAGATCGTATTCGGACGCGGCATCAACGATGACAGGCACCCCTTTGGCGTGGCAGATCTCGCAGAATTCCTCCAGCGACAGCATGCCGTATTGCACGGTGTGGTGGGCGACGACGTAGAGGCCCGCCGCCGTGCGCTCGTTGATCGCTTCGCGCACATGATAGTCCTGGGTGACGCTGACCGTGCCGGCGGGCACCACCCTGGCGCCGGCGACGCGGACCGACTGGTCGATCGGCGCGCCGTAATTGACGATGTGGCCAAGCTGGATGACGACCTCCGATTTGAGGTCGCCGGTGTCGTCGGGCAGACGCTCGATAGCGAGCAGGTTGGTTCCGGTCATCGCGCCGGCAATCGCCATGGTGATGCCGCTTGCGCAACAGGCGGTAATGAAGCCGGCCTCGCCGCCGGTGAGGCGCGCGACAACCGTGCTCGCGGCGCGCTGCAGATCGTCCATCTCCACCCATTGCGAGGCCATTTCGGCCATGGCGCTGATGGCTTCCGGGACGATGATCGAGGCGCCGAGCGCGGTCATGGTGCCGGAGACGTTGATGATCGGCCGCAAGCCCAGCCGTTCGCGGATGGTGGTGTTGGAGCCGGTGTCGGAATAGGTTTTCATGTGAGCAAATCCCGTGGGTGGCAGGTCAGGCGGCGATCTCGACGACCGCTTCGATTTCGACGGTGATGTTTCCAGGCAGCGAGCCGACGCCGATCGCCGAGCGCGCGTGGCCGCCGATATTGTCGAAGACATTAGCGAACAGATCCGAACAGCCATTGACCACCTTTGGATGGTCGCTGAAGGTCGGCGTCGCGTTGACGAAGCCGAGCAGCTTGACGACGCGCACAATGCGGCCGAGATCGCCGGCGGCGGCATGCATGACGGCAAGCAGGTTGAGCCCGGTCAGCCTGGCATGCTGATAGGCCTGCTCGACCGTCACATCCTCCCCGACCTTGCCAGTGCAAAGTGTGCCGTCGGTGCGCAGCGGCCCCTGGCCGGAGAGGAAGATCAACCGGCCGCTCTCGGCATGGGTGACGAAGTTGGCGATCGGCGTCGGCGGCTCGGGCAGCGTCAGGCCGAGTTCGGCGAGCCTGATATAAGGCGTCATGGATGAAGGCTCCTTGGGCGGCCTGGCCGCCTGGGTTTAGAAGTGCGAGGCGCGGAAGCGCGCCAGGAAAGTGCGGAGGCGCTCGTTGGTGGTCTCCGTCGCGAGGATCTCCCTCGGCGGCCCGACGGCGCTGACGCCGCCGTCGGCCATGAAGACGATGCGGCTCGAAGCGTCGCGGGCGAAGGCCATTTCGTGGGTCACCATCAGCATGGTCATGCCGTCCTCGGCCAGGCTGCGCACCACGGCCAGCACTTCGCCGACCAGTTCGGGATCGAGGGCGGAGGTAATTTCGTCGAGCAGCAGGATCTTCGGTTCCATGGCCACGGCGCGGGCGATGCCGACGCGCTGCTGCTGGCCGCCGGAGAGTTCAGCCGGCAGGCTGTCGGCCTTGTGGGCGAGGCCGACGCGGCCGAGCCAATGTTCTGCGATCGATCGCGCCTCGGCCTCCTTTTTTCCGCGCACCTTGGTCAGGCCCAGCATGATGTTGCCGGCCGCCGTCAGGTGAGGGAACAGGTTGAAGCTCTGGAACACCATGCCGGTCTCGGCACGCATGGCGGCAAGATCGCGCTCGCTGCGGCGCTGGCGCGTTCCGGCCTCGCGGTAGCCGACCTCGTTGCCATCGATGCGGATCGAGCCGCTGTCGTAGCTTTCGAGGAAGTTGACGCAGCGCAGCAGGGTGGTCTTGCCGCTACCGGAAGGGCCGATGACGGTCACCACCTCGCCGCGCTTCACCTGAAGGCTGACGGAGCGCAACACCTCGACGGTGCCGAAGGCTTTTGAGACGTCGCGCACGTCGAGCAGTACCGGACCGGCGTTTGGGGCTTCGGACATCGTGCTATTCCCGGATGAAGGAGAAACGCCGCTCGAGCCGCCGGCTGGCGAGCGAGAGTGCGTAGTTGACCGCGAAATAGATGAGCGCGCCCAGTATATAGAGCGGCATCGCTTCATAGGTACGGCCGATGACCTGGTTGATGGCCTGCATCAAGTCGGTGATGCCGAGCAGCGACACCAGTGCGCTGCCCTTGACCGCGTCGGTGACCCCATTGATCCAGGGCGGCAGGAAGCGCCTGAAGGCCTGCGGAAAGATGACGTAGGTGAGCCGTTGGCGAAAGGTCAGCCCGATCGCCATCGCGGCCTCGGACTGTCCCTTCGGGATCGAGCCGACCGCGCCCCTGAGATACTCGATGACCTGCGCCGTCTTGAACAGAGTGAGCGCGGAAACCGCGGCCCAGAACGACGGCAGATGCAGCCCGATCGCGGGCAGCCCGTAATAGACGAAGAACATCAGCACCAGGATCGGAATGCCGCGAATGGTGTCCGAGAAGATGCGCACCGCCCAGCGCAGCGGCATTGGTCCATAGACCAGGCCAACGCCCAGCAGGACGCCGGCGATGAGCGACAGAACCACGACCAGCAGCGAGACCCACAAGGTCACGGCGAAGCCTGCGGCAAGGAAGGGCAGTGCGTAGAGGATCTGGCTCAGCATGTCAGCGCGCCGCCCTGAACCGGCGCTCCACGAGCCGCAGTCCAAAAAGCATGATGTAGCCCGTCACCAGATACATGGCGGTGGTGACCAGGTAGACCTCGACGATGCGGAAGGTGTTGAAGTTGATCCACTGGGCGCCGAAGGTGAGTTCCGGCACCGAGATGACCGAGGCGATCGAGGTGTCCTTGAACAGCGAGATGAAGGTGTTGGAGAGCGCCGGCAGCGTGATGCGCAGCATGGTCGGCAGGCGCACATGAAGCAGCCTTTGCCAAGGCGTCAGGCCGATCGCCTTGCCGGCGTCGAGCTGGCCGCGCGGGACGGCCTCGAGGCCCGAGCGAAACACCTCGACCAGATAGGCGCCGCTATAGACCGACAGGGTCAGTACAAATGAGGTTGGTGCGCTGTAGGCCAGGTCGACCACGGTCGGCAGGCCGTAGAAGACGAGATAGACCAGCAGGATCAGCGGCACGTTGCGGATGAATTCGACATAAGCCGCGATCACCGCCCGCACCACGCGTCCGGCCGAGACATACCAGACCGCGAGCACCAGACCGATGACGACGCCGATGGCGATCGAGATCACGGCAAGTTCGAGGCTGAGCAGCAGGCCGCCCCAGAGCTTGTCGAAATGCCGCCAGATCAGGTTGAAATTGAGGGCATAGCCCATGCATCCGCCTCGGTGTGAAGGGCGTCGAGTCGATTGCGAAAGGGCTGGAATACCGCCCTTCCGCAATCCGGGATCAGATGACCGGGAAGCCGGGGTGACGCGCCGGCGGTTCCTGGCCGAAATAGTCCTTGAAGGCTGCGTCGTAGAGCGCTGATTCATGGCCGAACATGGCGATGGTGAAGGTCTGGTTGACGAAGGTCAGCCAGTCGAGATCGCCTTGCCGAAGTGCTGCGCCGTAAAGCATCGAATACCAGCTCTTGCCGGCATCGAAATACTTGTCGGGATTGCGCGAGGCGAGCCAGCGAACGGTGGACAGGTCGACAGCGGCAGCGTCGGCGCGCTTGGATTCAAGCGCCTGCAGCACGTTGGCCTGGGTGTCGATCTGCAGCACCTGCGCCTGTGGCAGAGCATAGTGAACCGAGCTTTCGGCGTCGACATTCTGCAGGATGGAAATGCGGGTCGCCGAACCGCCGGCGAGCAGCTTGTCGAAGGTCTTGTTCTCGGCGGTCGGCAGCGTCAGCAAGGCAACGCCCTCGACATAGTAGGGTCGGGAGAAGTTGATCAGCTGCGAGCGCTGGGCCGTCATGGTCATGAACTGGATGGTGATGTCGACCTTGTTGGTGGTGACGTTGGGAATGCGCTGCGCCGGATCCTGCATGACGAACTCGACCTTGGTCGGATCGTCGAAAAGGCCCTTGGCGAGAATGCGGCCCATGGTGATGTCCATGCCGACCAGTTCGCCGGCATCGTTCTCGAAATGCCAGGGTGCGTTGGTGCTGCCGGTGCCGACAATCAGCTTGCCGCGGTCGAGCACGGTGCGCAGCAGGCTGTCGGATGCGGCTTGCGCTGCGGCCTTCTGGGCATCGACGGTTGCCAGAACGCCTGCCGTCGCAAGTCCCGCCATTCCCAATTTCAGAAAATCACGTCTTCCGGATGTGTCGTTCACGGCGACCTCCTTTCGTGTTGTGTTCCCCTATGCACAGGCCATGCACGCGACAGCGATTATCAAAGATTGTCTCTTACAAGAGACGCATGTATCCTGTACAAGACAGATACTAACACCGGGAATCGACAATGCAAGATGGTAGTGTTTTGGCAATTTCGGCCGACGAGAAGACGACCGCCTCCCGCGAGAAAGGCCTCAACCGGGTCTTGGAGATACTGGAGTTTCTTCACACGACGCAGCGTGCTATCGGCATCGGCGATCTCGCCAAGGGGGTCAGTGCGCCGCGTTCGACGACCTACACGTTGGTGCGGTCGCTGGTCGATGCCGGTCTGCTGGAAATGGCCGGCGACGGCAACCGCGTCTATTTCGGCAAGAAGCTCTACCTCTACGGAATGGACTATGTGCGCGGCAACGACCTGTTGCGGCGCGGGCGCCAGGAGGTCGATCATCTGTCGCGCGAGACCGGCGAGACCTCGGAACTGTGCATGCTGCAGAGCGGCCGTTACACGATCGTCCATTCCAGCCCCGGCACCAGGCCGTTCCGCATCAGTTCGGCCACCGGCCTGCAGATACCGCTGCCCTGGACTGCTTCGGGCCGGCTGCTGCTTGCGGGGCTGGATAGAGCGGCGATCGAAGCCATGGTGTCGGACGACGATCTCGTGCTGCCCGACGGCCGCAAGCTGCGGCTCGAGGATTTCATCGCCGATATCGCAAAGGCAGGGGTGACCGGCTACTGCGTCACCTCGGGTCTGATCGACGCCTATACGAAATGCCTCGCCGTGCCGGTCTTTTCAGCGCCAGGCAAGGTCGAAGCAACGATGTGCCTGGTGGTTCCGATCGACACGTCGGAGGAGCGGACCGCCGATCTCATCGGCCTGCTGCGCCGCCGCGCCGCCGGGCTTTCGATTGGCGGATAGGTGGAAAGTGCCGGCGGGCGCGACGCGTCCGCGTCTCAGGCGATGATGTCTGGAATGATCTTGTCTTCCAGCTTCATCAGCCGGTCCTTGAGGGCCAGCTTCTTCTTTTTCATGCGCTGGATCTGCAGCGGGTCGCAATTCATGGCGATCATCGCGTTGATCGCGGCATCGAAATCGGCGTGTTCCTGCTTCAGCCGGGAAAATTCGAGGCGAGTATCGGCCTGTTCCTGATCGGACATTCTCTACCGTCTGCACGTCTGCGGCGCCCAAAACTGGGCCTGGTTGGGCGGGGGCGGCAATTTCTGCCACCGGCGCGCAGCCCATATCACATTTCACGTTGTCGTGGAATGCTACCACGCAGCATTCGACATCGCCGCCTGATGGTGGCACACTGTCATTGTGCCGTCACAGATGCGACCTGCGGTGGACGTGCCTTTGACGGCTGCAATCGAGGAAACCATGAAAGGGAGAACCAATCATGTCTCTTGCATCCCATCTTGATGAGTTGCAGCGGAAACACGGCGACATCGAACGCGAAATCGATGACGCGATGAACCACCCGTCGGTGGACGATCTCGACATCGTAAATCTCAAGCGACGCAAGCTGGCACTCAAGGATGCGATTGAGAAACTGAGGGCGCAACCAACCTCGCATTGACGCTCACCTGACATAGCCGCTCACCACTGGCGGTCTTCCTTGCCGGCGGCACCTGCCGCCGGTACAGTGGTTTTAATTTCAGCGATTCCATAAGTCGAAGCTAATATCCTTACGCCCGGCCGCCGTCAGGTCGGCGTGCTGTTTCAGGTCCCCAGCGGGGATCAATTGCTGCCAGTGGCGACCTGTCGCCATTGACAAGCCATCTTTGGTCCTCCACCTCATGCCCGGACTTCAGCGCATCGGACCCGGCTTGTGCGTCCAAGCGGACGCACGGGCTTCAGAGAGACGCATAGCGCTCCAGAGAGACGCATGGCGCTCCAGAGACAAAAGGCTGCCGGCATGACCGGATATTTTTCCTTTCCCTTCCCCCGCCGCACCTCGGTCGGCGTCGATGTCGGCGGTGTGGTCGTCGGCGGCGGCGCGCCCGTCGTCGTGCAATCGATGACCAACACCGACACGGCCGATATCGACCACACGGTCGCGCAAGTCGCGGCGCTGCACCGCGCCGGTTCCGAAATCGTGCGCATCACCGTCGACCGCGACGAGAGTGCGGCCGCCGTGCCGCGTATCCACGAGCGCCTGTTGCGGCTCGGCATCAATGTGCCGCTGGTCGGCGACTTCCATTATATCGGCCACAAGCTTTTGGCCGACCATCCGGCGTGCGCCGAGACGCTGGCCAAGTACCGCATCAATCCCGGCAATGTCGGCTTCAAGGACAAGAAGGACCGGCAGTTCACCGATATCGTCGAAATGGCGATCAAGCACGACAAGCCGGTACGCATCGGCGTCAACTGGGGCTCGCTCGACCAGGAACTGTTGACCCGGCTGATGGACGACAACCAGGACAAGGGTTTCCCCCTGACCGCGCAGGAAGTCACGCGAGAAGCGATCGTGCAGTCGGCGATCCTGTCGGCCGAGATGGCCGAAGAGATTGGCCTTGGCCGCGAAAAAATCATCCTGTCGGCCAAGGTCAGTGGCGTGCAGGACCTGATCGCCGTCTACACCGAACTCGCCACCCGTTCCAATCACGCGCTGCATCTCGGCCTCACCGAAGCCGGCATGGGCTCCAAAGGCATCGTTGCTTCTTCCGCCGCGATGGGCATCCTCCTGCAGCAAGGCATCGGCGACACCATCCGCATCTCGCTGACGCCGGAGCCCAATGGCGACCGCACCCGCGAGGTGCAGGTGTCGCAGGAACTGCTGCAGACCATGGGCTTCCGGCAGTTCGTGCCGATCGTCGCGGCCTGCCCCGGCTGCGGCCGCACCACCTCCACCGTGTTCCAGGAACTGGCGCAGAACATCCAGGCGGACCTGCGCAAGAACATGCCGGTGTGGCGTGAGAAATACCCCGGCGTCGAGAACCTCAAGGTCGCGGTGATGGGATGCATCGTCAACGGCCCGGGTGAGTCCAAGCATGCCGATATCGGCATTTCGCTGCCCGGCACCGGCGAGACGCCGACCGCGCCCGTCTTCGTCGACGGCAAGAAGGCGGCGACGCTGCGGGGGCCGTCGATCGCGGCGGATTTCGAGAAAATGGTCGCCGACTATATCGAACAGAGGTTCGGTCAGGGCGGCAAGGCCGCGGCAGAGTAGGCCAGATGCGGCGTTTCCCCTGGGCGACGCTGATTTTCCTGTGCGGCATGGCCTGGTCGACGCTTGCCCAGGCCGACCCGCCGCAATCGGCCAAGCAGCGGCTGATCGATAAGGTCTGCAACCTGATCCAGGCGCATGCCGACCAGAACGATCTGCCCCGGGACTTCTTCGCCCGCCTGATCTGGAAGGAAAGCCGGTTCGATCCCAATGCCGTCAGTCCCGTCGGCGCCGAGGGCATCGCCCAGTTCATGCCGGGCACCGCCAAGATGCGGGGGCTGGAAAATTCCTTCGATATCAACCAGGCGATCCCGGCGTCGGCTAGATATCTCGCCGAAATGAAGACCAGCTATGGTAATCTTGGCCTGGCTGCCGCCGCCTACAATGCCGGCGAGAGCCGAGTGTCGCGCTGGCTGAATTCCGGCGGCTTCCTGCCGATGGAGACGGAAAGCTATGTCTTCGACGTGATGGGCGAGCCGGTCGATAAGTTCACGGACCGGGCCTATGCCGGAAAGGTCGAGCCACTCGACGGCAAGCTGGATTTCGCGGTCGCCTGCCGCAAGCTGCCGGTGATCATGTCGAGAACGGTGGCGATGGCCTCGATCAACATCAAGCCATGGGGCGTCCAGGTGGCGGGTAATTTCCGCCGCAGTGCCGCGATCAGCCAATGGCTCAGGGTGCGGGGCCGTTTTCCGGCCCTGCTTGCCGGGCATGATCCGGTGGTGAGCCGGGTGCGCACGCCGATCGGCCGGCGCGGCATCTACGCCGTCAGGATCGGGATCGACGACCGAACTGCGGCCAATGTCATCTGCCAGAAACTGCAAAGCGTCGGTGGCGCCTGCGTGGTGGTGCGCAACCGGTAAAGGCCTGAAGACGGCGCCCGTCGCATCCAGCAACAATTTAGGGCGGCCACCATCTCTCCTTGGGCAGCAGCCCTGTCATCGCGAGCGCCCATGTTCGACGGATACATCATCTGCGGCACGCCCAGAACCGGCAGCACCCTGCTGTGCAAGCTGCTGGCGGCCACCGGAACGACCGGCGATCCCCACTCCTTCTACCGGCGGCAGGATGTGCCGGAGTGGGCCGAGGATTGGGGACTGCCCGCTCGCGACACGATGGGCGAGCTTGAATTCCAGCTTGCCTATCTCAATGCGGCGATCGGTGCCGGCAAGGGCGATACTGAAATCTTCGGCTTGCGCCTGATGCGGGAGAACCTGGGCGAGCTTTCAGCGATACTCGACGGGATTTTTCCGGAGTTCGCGTCGGACAAAGCGCGTTTCGAGAGGGCTTTTGGCCGTGTCCTCTACATACACCTGTCGCGCGAAAACAAGCTCGCGCAGGCCGTCTCCCTGGTCAAAGCCCGGCAAACCGGTCTTTGGCATATCGCCCCCGACGGAACCGAAATCGAAAGGGTAGGGCCTGCCAGGGGACCTCACTATGATTTCGTGCGCATCAAGGGTGAGGTCGAAGAGTTGGAAGCCTATGATGGCGCCTGGAACATCTGGTTCGCGCAACAGGGCATAGCGCCATTGCGGATCAGCTATGAGCACCTTGCCGCCGAGCCGGCCGTGGCACTGCTGCGCATCTGCGAAGCCCTGGGCGTCCGGGCACCGGATGCCCGGCATGTCAGGCCCGGCGCCGCCAAGCTCGCCGACGAGACAAGCCTGGACTGGATGCGCCGCTTTCATCTGGACGCAGCCGTCTGAGGCGTTGATGGATAGTCAGGCCGTCTTGGCCACCACCGTCTCGCTGAGCCAGGTGCCGATCTTGGCGCCGAGGCGATCGGGCGAAACGGGCTTGGGCAGATAGTCGTCCATGCCGGCCTCGATGCACTTGTCGCGGTCGCCCTTCAGCGCATGCGCGGTGACGCCGATGATCGGGATGTGGCCGCCGGACGAAGCTTCGATGGCCCGGATGGCGCGTGTCGCCTCATAACCGTTCATTTCCGGCATTGAGACGTCCATCAGAACCAGCCTCGGGTGCAGCGACCGGTACATCTCGACCGCGGTGCGGCCATTGCCGGCGATGCGGTAGCTCAAGCCGAGCCCATTGAGGATTTGGCCGAACACCATCTGGTTCACGTCATTGTCCTCGGCGATGAGGATGTCGATCGGGCTGTTCGGCGCCGCATTCGATTCTGGCACTGCCGCGACCGGTACGGCCGGGCCACGGATAACCGTGAAGGCCGGCGGAGCCGCCTGGGGCATCGGTTGGGCCGGCTCGCGAATGAACTGCGCCTTGCCGGCCTGCGAACGCGCCTTCTGGATGACCGAGATGACCGTGCCGAGCAGGACCGCCGACCGCGCCGGCTTGGTCAGATGCGCCGATATGCCGAAGTCGATGATCATCTTGCCGAAATCGACCTGGTCGACCGAGGTCAGGATAACGACCGGGATGGCGGACAGCCGGCTGTCCGCGGCGATGGCCCGGGCGACGTCGGCGCCGTTCATGCCGGGCATCTGATAGTCGAGGATGATACAGTCGACGCTGGCGCCGAGTTGGCAGGCGCGGTCGAGGAAGGCGAGGCCAACCGCGCCGCTTTCGGCGGCGGCGCAGTCGAAGCTCCAGCTTCTGAGCTGTTCGAGCAGGATCTCGCGGTTGACCGGATTGTCGTCGATGACCAGCACGCGCGCGCCGGTGACGTCCACCGGCACGATAGCATCGCGCGCCTCGGCACGGTGGACCGGCAGCGGCACGGCGAACCAGAAGACGGAGCCGCGGCCGATCTCGCTCTCGACGCCGATCTTGCCGGCCATCAGGTCGACGAGACGGGCGGCGATGGCGAGTCCAAGGCCGGTGCCTTCGTGACGGCGGGTCGAGGAGCCATCGACCTGGGCGAACTTCTCGAACACGTTCTGCAATTTCTCGGCCGGGATGCCGATGCCGGTGTCCTCGACGCGCAGCTTGAGCTGGATGACGTCGTTGACGGTTTCGCCGCCGACATCGATCAGCACATGGCCCTTCTCGGTGAATTTAACCGCATTGCCGACCAGGTTGGTGACGATCTGCCGAAAGCGGCCGGCGTCGCCGACGACATGGGCCGGCAGCCTGGGGTCGACGCGCACGATAAGTTCCAGGTTCTTCTCGGCGACGCGCGCCGAGACCAGCGTCGCCACATCCTCCACCGCTTCCGAGAGGCGGAAAGGAGCAGGGTCGAGCGTCAGCTGCCCGGCATTGATCTTCGAGAAATCGAGAATGTCGTTGATGATGGTGAGAAGCGCGTTGCCTGATTTGACGATAACGTCGGTGAAGGTCTTCTGGCGCGGGTTCAACTCGGTCTTGGCCAGCAATTCGGCCATGCCGAGCACGCCGTTCATCGGCGTGCGGATCTCGTGGCTCATATTGGCCAGGAATTCCGACTTGGCGCGGTCGGCCGCCTCGGCCTTGAACAAGGATTCGGCCGACTGGGCAAAAGCGCGGCGGATCGCCTGTTCCATCGGCCGGAAGATCCAGAAGGCGACAATGGCCAGGACGGCGAACAACAGGCCGCTCGCCCACAAAAGCAGCCGGTCGCTGGAGGCGTCCGCCAGATGGCGTTCCTCGTCCATCGCGGTGCGGACCCGCACCAGCATGGGCTGAACGAACAGGTCGTTCTGGTTGCGGATTTCGCGAGGGCTCCATTCATCGGTCTTTTGCGCCACCGACATCAGATTGAAGTTGCGAACCATGTCACGCGGCGACCAGAACAGATCGCCGTTGACGGAAGCGGCTGCCAGTTCGTTGACGGTCTTGGCCGACAGGCGCTGGCGTATCGCCGCGAACTGGGCGGTCAGTGCCTCGATCTCGCCGGTCAGACGCTCGGAATGGTCGCGTGCCGAAGCCGTCAGCGCATCGCGCGTCTCGATCCGCCAGGCGGAACTGGTTGTCTCGGCGAAGCTGGTGGCGT
This sequence comes from Mesorhizobium sp. Cs1321R2N1, assembly GCF_037179725.1. Lineage (NCBI taxonomy): Bacteria > Pseudomonadati > Pseudomonadota > Alphaproteobacteria > Hyphomicrobiales > Phyllobacteriaceae > Mesorhizobium > Mesorhizobium sp. Cs1321R2N1. The sequence continues at coordinate 12,933 of NZ_JAPYKP010000024.1, forward strand.
TGCGCAGATCGCGGGTGAAAACGACGAGATTGCTGCTCAGCGCATCGATTTCATGGCGCAAGGAATTGACGCGATTGAGCGCACCCATGATGGCGGCCGAAGCCAGCGCGAAAACCAACAATCCTGAAAGATAACGTATCCGGACGGACCGGATGAAAGAAGAATAGTCCGGCATGCGCAACCCCAACACATACGCATTCTAAGAATTGGAATTACGCTTCATTTACATTAAGATTTCGTTGGCACAACCACAGGTGCAATGCAACCCGATATGGGCCTTCCGTCAGCTGTTGCGGGTTGCCACGAAGGTCGCGGCGGCCTTCAGCAGGGCCGCCTTTTCGCCATAGGGTTCGAGCAGCGCGTGCGCCTGGCCGACAAGACCGTCGAGCTGCTTGCGTGCCCGATCCGCGCCGTGCAAGGCAACCAGCGTCCCCTTGCCCGCGGCGGCATCCTTGCCGGTCGCCTTGCCCATCTGCCTGGCGTCGGCCGTCAGATCCAGCAGGTCGTCGGCGAGCTGGAAGGCAAGGCCGATCGCTGACCCGAACTCGGCCAGCCTTTCCCAGTCATCCGACTGTGCGCCGGCCAGGATTGCACCCGCCTCGCAGGCGAAGCGGATCAAGGCGCCGGTCTTCATCGCCTGCAGCCGGATGATGCCGGCCTCGTCCGGTCGCACCAGCTCGGCTTCGAGATCAAGCTTCTGGCCGCCGACCATGCCACCGGCCCCGGCGGCGCGGGCCAGCGCCAGCACCAGCGCGCACCGCCGCTCGGCCGGCAGCGCGGTCGCTTCGTCGGCGAGAATATCGAAGGCGAGCGTCAGCAGTGCGTCGCCGGCCAGGATGGCGGTGGCCTCGTCAAAGGCTTTGTGCACGGTCGGCTGGCCGCGACGCAGGTCATCATCGTCCATTGCCGGCAGGTCATCATGGATCAGCGAATAGCAATGCACGCATTCGAGTGCCGCCGCGACGCGCAGTGCCGCTTCACCATCGGCGGAAAACAGTGCCGCGCTTTCCATGACCAGGAAGGGGCGAAGGCGCTTGCCGCCGTTCAGCACGCCATGCCGCATCGCCGCCATCAGGCGATCGGGCCGCGCGATCTCGCCCGATAGCGGGCGGTCGTCGAGCAACCGGCGCAGCATCATCTCGGCGGCCGCCGCGCGGCTGATGAGCGCCATTTCGAACGCCATTTCGTCCTCATTCGTCATGGCCGGGACCGGTAGCCGACACTCAGACGTTGCGCAAGAAGGCAAGCGCCATTATGCCGGAGCAAGGAGAAGTACGGGTTGGGCGGCTTGGCGGAACCGATCGTCGATCATGAGACCGAAAAGCTGGACATGGCGACGAGATCGCGAGGCGTGAACCGTCGCAGTCTCAGGCGCTGGGTCCGGCGTGGCATCGTCGTGGCCGCCGTGCTGGCGCTTATCCCGGTGGTGCTGACCTTTCTCTACCTGCCGTTCTTCGTGCACCCGGTATCGACGCTGATGCTGAAGGACCTTGCAACCTTCTCCGGCTACGACCGGCGCTGGGTTTCCATTGATGACGTGGCACCCGTGCTCGCCCATTCGGTCATCATGTCGGAGGATGGGCAGTTCTGTTTCCACCGCGGCGTCGATCTCGGCGAGCTCAGGGGCGTCGTCGACGATGCGCTGGCCGGCGAGGCGACACGCGGCGCCTCGACCATCACCATGCAGACGGTGAAGAACCTCTTCCTCTGGTCAAGGCCGCTGGGCTCGGTGCGCAAGGTCGTCGAACTGCCGCTGGCCGTCTATTTCGACGCGGTGATGTCGAAACGGCGCATCATGGAGATCTATCTCAACATCGCCGAATGGGGGCCGGGCATCTACGGCATCGAGGCGGCGGCGCAGCACCATTTCGGCATTTCCGCAAAGCAGTTGTCGCGCCGGCAGGCGGCCCTTCTCGCTGTCGCTCTGCCAAACCCGATCGCCCGCAATCCGGCAAAACCCGGACCGGGCCTCAGACGGCTTGCCAACCTGATAGAGCGGCGCGCCGGGCGCTCAGGCGCTTATGTCGGCTGTCTGGACTAGCCGTACAAAAAAGATTCACCGCAGTGCTGGCCAAAACGGTGTCAGGCGTGTATAGGCACCCGACTTTCTCAGATTTAGGCCCCGACATGGCCCTTTCACGAGGGCGGGCGGGGCTTTTGACCATGTAGTGGAGCATATCCATGGCCGTTCCGAAACGCAAAACCTCTCCGTCCAAGCGCGGCATGCGCCGCTCGGCCGACGCCCTCAAGGCCCCGACCTATGTCGAGGACAAGAATTCCGGCGAAATGCGCCGCCCGCACCACATCGACCTGAAGACCGGCATGTACCGTGGTCGCCAGGTGCTGACGCCCAAGGAAAGCTGAGCCCAGCTTTTTTTCGAAGGTTAGAGTTGCAAAAGACCGGCCTCTGGCTGGTCTTTTTGCGTTTGGTGCGGCGTGCGCGCCGGCTACTTCAAGCGCCGAGTTTTCGTCTCTCGTTTTTTCATGTCGACCGGGCAAACGGCTGACATGGTTGTTGCATCCGGTCTTCGACCGTGTTTGCGGCCGTGCGCGAAAAATCTTGACGCCGTGCCTGTGGAGCATTCTACAGAAGGTGCCCCCATATGGAGACGCCAGATGTTCGGTGCCGTCCCGCTTTTGATCGTGCCTTTCGTGCTCTACAATCTCGGCCTGCTCGGTATATTCGGCGGCGGCGACGATCCGTGGGCGAGCGAGATATTCTCGTTCCGCATGATGTCGGGCGGGGTGTTCTCGATGACGCTCGGCGACCTGATCGTGCTGATCGGGTTGATCTTCCTGTTCCTCGAAATGGTGAAGTCGGCGCGCACGACCACGGCCTCGATCATGGACCATCTCTTGTCGACGCTTGTCTTCGTCGCTTTCCTGGTCGAGTTCCTGCTGGTGAAGGGTGCCGCCCACTCCATCTTCTTCACTCTGATGATCATCGCGCTGTTCGACGTGCTGGCCGGGTTCGCGGTGTCGATGCGGTCGGCCAGCCGCGACATCAATTTGAATTGAGGCTCAGCCCGGGTCAGCGGTGAAGCCGGCGGCTTCAATGCCGGCAATCGCGGCTGCCTCGTCATTGTCTGACGTGTCGCCGGAAATACCGACGGCGCCGATGATGATGCCGACTTTGTCGCGGATCAGCACGCCGCCGACGACCGGCAGCACGCGTCCCCCCGACACGTCGGAAATGCCGGCAACCAGATGCGGACGTTCCTTCGCGAAGGCCTCGACCTTGCGCGAGCCCATGCCGATGGCCAGCGCGCCATAGGCCTTGCCTGCCGACATTTGCGGGCGCAGGAACGAAGCGCCGTCCTGGCGCTGGAAGGCGACCAGGTGCCCGCCGGCGTCGAGCACCGAGACGCCGAGCGGCTTGAGCTTGAGATCGGCGCCCCTGGCGAAGGCGGCGTTGATGATCTCGACGGCCTTTTCGAGCGATAGCGCGGTCATGGCGATCTCCTGTTGAACAGTCCAATCATCGACGGCCAGCCGGACGAGGCAATCCCGGTTTCGGTTGAAATTGCATCCTGTGAAGCCGCGGGATCAAGGCGCCTCTGTCCGACGGCGTCACGACCGCTCGATTCAAGGCGAGGAATTGGCGGAAAGGCGGGGCGTTACTTTTTCTTGGCGCGGGCCGGCTTTTTGGCGGGGGCGGCAGGCGTGTTGGCTAGATCTTCGGCTTCCTTGGCGAGCCGCAGCGCTCGCAGCTTGTCGGTCTTGGCCTTGCGGGCGTCGCTCTCGGCGACGTATTCGGCCATGGCCTTCTGACGGACCGTCGCCGCCTCTTCCTGCTTCTTGAAGCGCAGATCGGCACGCGCGCGGGCAGTATCCCTAGAGTTCTCAACCAAGAGTCTATCCAATCCCGTCACGTGTGATTTCCGTCCCTTGTAGCAGAGCCGGCCTTTCAACGGGGAAAATAGTTGATCAGCCGGCCGGGCTGGCGTTGAGCGCCTTTTCGGCAACGACCGCTTCATAGGCGGCCCGCAACGTCGCGCGGACAGAGGGGCCGGGCGCTGTATCGAGGGGTGTGCCGAGGTGCTCATGGCGCAACTCGGCCATGAATTTCTCCCACATTGGCGGTCCGCCCTTGTCCAGGAGTTCGGCGCGGATCGAAAGTTCCTCGCTGGTCGGCAGCCAGACGCGGCCCCAGGCGCCGAGATGGGCCAGGATCGGCACCAGCGTGATGGCCATCTCGGTCAGGCTGTAGATCGCCTTCTGCTTGTGCGAAGGATCGTCCGCCTTGGTCAGCATGCCGAGCTCCATCAGCCGCTTCAACCGGTCGGCGAGGATGTTGGAGGCAATGCCTTCCATCGACCCGTTAAGCAGTTCACGAAAATGGCGCCTGCCGCCAAAAATCATATCGCGCAGGATGATCAGGCTCCAGCGGTCGCCGAACACCTCCAGCGAGAGGTTGATCGGGCAGCCGGACCGGCGATCGAGCGTCATTCCATTTTCTCCACAAAACCGGTTGCATTATCGTATCAGTTTTATTATCGTGCAACCGATTGCAAAATGCAAGCAGAAGAGAAGGCCATGAGATGACAACCCAAGACCGTCCCGAGATCATATCCGAGACCTTCGGCGATCCAGCGGATCCGGCACTGCTGCTTATCATGGGCGCTGTGGCCTCGATGCTTTGGTGGCCAGAGGCGTTTTGCCGGAAGCTGGCGGATGCCGGCCTATACGTGATCCGCTACGACAATCGCGACACTGGCCGGTCGACCAAATATCCGGTGGGACAGCCGCCCTATACTTTCGACGACATGGCCGAGGACGCAATTGCCGTTCTCGACAGCCACGGCATCGGCAAGGCGCATGTCGCGGGCATGTCGATGGGTGGCATGATCGCACAACTCGTCGCGCTCAAGCACCCCTCCCGTGTCGCATCGCTGACGGTGATCAGCAGTTCGCCCGTGGGGACCGACACTTCGCATTTGCCGCAGACGACCGACGCCTATTTGGAGCATTCGGCCGAGGGGACCAAAGTCGATTGGGCGGACCGCCGCCAGGTCATCGATTTCATGGTCAGGGATGCGCGGGCAATCGCCGGCACTGCCCATCCGTTCGATGAGGAGGGGATGAGAGCGTTCATCGAACGGGATTATATCAGGTCCGGCGGCTTCCTGAGCGCCACCAATCATTTCATGCTCAAGGGCACGGATCAGTGGAAGGGTCGCCTGCACGAGATGAAAGCGCCATTGCTGGTCATCCACGGCACGTTGGATCCGATCTTTGCGGTCGAGCATGGCGAGGCCCTGGCCCAAGCTGTTGCCGGCGCGAAACTCCTTCGCGTCGAAGGCGGCGGTTACGAACTGCATCCGGACGACTGGCCTGACATGGAAGCCGCCATCGTCGCGCACGTCCGATCCAGCTGAGACTTCGCGGGTCAGCCTTGATGAGCAGGCTCACCGAAATAGTTAAGCAGATGATTCAGTATTGCCGCAGAAACAGACGAGCACAAGAATGTCCCTGACGCTGCATTTCCATCCGCTGGCCTCCTTCTGCTGGAAGCCGCTGATCGCCCTCTACGAGAATGCCACGCCTTTTTCGCCGGTCATTGTCGATCTCGGCGACGAGCAATCGCGCGCGGCCTTCCTGAAGGTTTCGCCGACCGGCAAGATGCCGGCGCTGCGCGACGACGCGCTTGACCGTACGGTGCTGGAGTCAACCATTGTCGTGGAATATCTGGCCGCGCACTATCCGGGACCGGTCGACCTCGTTCCCGCCGACATCGACTTGGCACTGGCGGTCCGCCAGGCCGACCGCTTCTATGATTTCTATGTGCAGGAGCCGATGCAGAAGATCGTCGGCGACAGGTTGCGGCCGCAGGACAAGACCGATCCCTTCGGTGTCGAGCAGGCGCGCGGCCAGTTGCGCAATTCCTACGCCATCATCGAACAGGAGATGCAATCGAGAGAATGGGCTGTGGGCGATGCCTTCACCATGGCCGATTGCGCGGCGTCTCCGGCGCTCTTCTACGCCAACAAGGTCGAGCCGTTCGGCGACAAATATCCCGCCGTGAAGCGTTATCTCGACCGCCTGCTGCAGCGCGCCGCCTTCATCAGGGTGATCGAGGAGGCGCAGCCCTATTTCAAGCTCTTCCCCTACAACAACGGCTGATCGCGATGCTGCATGATCCCGCCCGGCTCGACCTGATGTTTCAGGCCCTCGCCGATCCGGCGCGACGGCGGATGGTCGACCGGCTGTCACGCGGCCCCGTCTAGGTGAGCCAGTTGGCCGAGCCGCTGTCCATGTCGCTGTCGGCGGTCGTCCAGCACCTCAATCGCCTGGAGGGCGAGCCGCCTCGTGCGCACGCTGAAGGTCGGGCGGGTGCGCACCTGCCAGATCGAGCCGAAGGCACTGCGAGCGGCCGAGCACTGGATCAACGAGCGGCGCCTCTCATGGGAACGCCTGCTGGATCGGCTCGGCGACTTCCTGGCCGAGAACTAGACAGGGCGGGTACCGCGGCTAAAGCGCGTCGCGTCGAAAAGGATACTTGCGACGCGCCTCAGGTCTTTGCCCGATGCATGTCGCGCAAAACCGAGATCACTTTGCGCGACATGCATTAGAAATAATCAGGCTTCCCAGAATTGATCGAGCCAGATGTTGAGTCTCAGGAAGCCGGCATTGCTCACCGTATAGACACGCCTCGTGCCTTCAGCCTTGGCGTTGACCAGTCCGGCATCGAGCAACACTTTCAGATGCTGTGACACGGCCGGACGGGAGACCGGCAGCCCGGCCGCCAATTCGTTGACGGTCTTCGGACCGCGTCGAAGTTCTTCCAGAAGATGGCGCCGATTGGGGTCGGCGATCGCCATGAAGGCGTCGGAAAACATCATGCCTCATTTGTGAGGCAAAGTTTTTCAAATCTCAACTGTTTGCTTCTGCTTTTCTTCTCGGATCGAGCCGCAATGCTTCGGGGGTCACCGAACGGTCGGCCGGCTGCGTCTTGAAGGCATCGCGATCCTCGATCGGCACCGGAGCGCGGCGGCTGATGCGCAGCAGCGTATAGCCTGCCAGGGACAGATGCGCCAAGGCGGTCGCCAGGAACAGGCCCTCCGGGCGCATCCAGCTCATCAGGGCCGCCGCCAGCAAAGGCCCGATCATGGTGCCAAAGCCGTAAAGCAGCAGCAGGCCGCCCGATACCTTGACGAAATCCTCGGAGCGCGCGTGGTCGTTGGCATGCGCCACGGCAATCGAATAGAGCGTGTAGGCGAAAGCGCCGTAGGCGGCGGTTAAGACGAGGACGAAGACTGCGGAGCGCGGCTCGAACAGGAAGATGAGAAGCGCAAACAGCGCCGCGCCGCAAGCCGCACCGGCCAGCACGAAACGGCGGTCGGTCTTGTCGGAGAGACGCCCGGCCGGAAGCTGCATGGCGGCACCGGCGACGACCACAAGGCTCATCATCAAGGCGATCTCGGCAGTAGGGATGCCGATGCGGGCTCCGTAAACCGCGCCAAGCGTGCCCCAGGCGCCATTGGCGATGCCGATCAAGAGGCAGGCAATCGCCGACACCGGAGAGTTGGCGTAGAGTCCCCTGACGTCGAGTTTGACGTCCTGCAGCGGCTTCGGATGCGAGGCCGTCGAGACCGCGGTCGGAATGAGCGACAGGCAGAACAGGATGCCCGTGATCATAAACAGCGACGCCGATTTCACGTCACCGCCGGCGACGATCATCTGTCCGCCCATGATCGAGGCATAGGTGACCATCATGTAGAGGCCGAAGACGGTGCCGCGGTTCTCGTTGGTGGCCTTCTCGTTCAGCCAGCTCTCGATGACCATGAAGGCGCCGGCCATGGTAAAACCTGTGAAGGCGCGCAGCAGGATCCAGACATACTCGTCGATGACAAGGCCCGTCAGCAGCGCCACGATGGCGCCGGACGCGGCAAAGGCGCCGAAGGCGCGCACATGTCCGGCGCGGCGCACGATGCGGGGCGCAAAGAAACAGCCGGTGACGAAGCCGCCGGCCCAGGCCGTGCCCATCAGGCCAAGCGACGCGGTCGAGAATCCTTCCACCTGGCCGCGCAGAGGCAACAGCAGCCCGTGCAGTCCCGATGCCGCCAGAAGGAAGGCGGTGCCGCGAAGCAGGGAAAGGATCGGTCTGTAGGCTGCGAGCATTTTTTGATCCGGCTGCACTGGGAGGGACGCAGGTTTGAAGACAGTCGCATTCGGGCTTTTCGGCGGCGGGCGGTTACCTCAGCGAATTATCCGCGACGGAACAGCGCCTCGGCGGCCGACTTGGTGTTGTCCTTGGTCTTGAGTTCGGCCTCCAGCCGGGCGATCTCGTCGCGCAGGATGCCGATGCGCTCGGACAGTTCACCGACGGAAAGCAGCGACAGGTCCTGCCCGATCTCGTGCGGGCGCGCCTTCTTCTTGGGTTCGTCGTCGAAGATCGCCATCGTTGCTCCTCCTCCGCCAGACCAGATTGGCCATTTGCCTGATTTGGCAATGAGCATACATAGGGCAGGGGTGTCGATGCAAACAGCCGGTAAGAGTGCGGCGAGGAAAGACGGGAAACTTCATGGCGAGCGGACAGAAAATTCCGGCACGGATGACGGCGATCGCGATCTCGGAGCCGGGCGGCCCCCGGGTGCTGAAGCCGGAAACGCGCGACGTGCCGCTGCCCGGCCCCGGAGAAATCCTGATCAAGGTCCATGCCGCCGGCGTCAACCGGCCCGATGTCCAGCAGCGCAAGGGCGCCTATCCGCCGCCGCCCGGCGCATCGGACCTGCCGGGCCTCGAGGTGTCGGGAGAAGTGGCCGCTCTTGGCGACGAGATATCGCGCTGGCGCATCGGCGACCGGGTCTGCGCGCTCACGCCCGGCGGCGGCTATGCCGAATATGCTAGGGTTCATGCAGGCAGCGTTCTGCCGCTGCCGGCGGGTTTCACCCACACGGAAGCGGCGGCGGTGCCGGAGAACTACTTCACCGTCTGGCACAATGTGTTCGAGCGCGGCGGGCTCAAGAAGGGCGAGACACTGCTCGTCCATGGCGGCTCGTCCGGCATCGGCACCACGGCGATCCAGCTCGCCTCGGCCTTCGGCGCCTATGTCATCACCACCGCCGGATCCCAGGAGAAATGCGACGCCTGCCTGAAGCTCGGTGCCGACCGCGCGATCAATTACCGCGAGCAGGATTTCGTCGCCGCGGTCAAAGAGGCGACCGAAGGCCGGGGCGCCAACGTCATCCTCGACATGGTCGGTGGCGATTATATCCAGCGAAACTACGAGGCCGCCGCTGTCGAGGGTCGCATCGTGCAGATCGCCGTCCAGGCCGGCGCGGTGGCGAGCGCCGACTTTTCCAAGGTCATGGTCAAGCGGCTGACCCATACGGGTTCGACGCTGAGGCCGCGCAGCGTCGAATTCAAGGCCGCGATCGCGGCGGCGCTGGAGGCGCAGGTGTGGCCTCTCCTGGGCACGCGCAAGGTGGCGCCCGTCATGGACATGATTTACCCGCTCACCGACGCCTGGCGGGCTCACGAGCGGATGGAGGAGGGCGAGCATATAGGCAAGATCGTGCTCGACGTTGGCTAAACTCGCGACACGTCCCCGGCGCGCATTGCTTACAAGATGAACAGAAGCTTAATGGTGCAATGCAGCATTTGCATCATTGCTATGCAAAATCGGCCGTTCAAGTCCTGCTCGATGATCACTATTTGAGCATCATCGAAACGAACCCAATTCAGGAGGACTACCATGAACCCGATCCGCGCTTTCCGTAACTGGCGCATGTACAACGAGACCGTTCGCGAACTGAACCGCCTCAACGCACGTCAGCTGAGCGACCTCGGCATCAACCGCGCCGACATTGAGAGGATCGCCCGCCAGGCGATCTGATTGCAAGCGCGGCCCCGCCGCAAGGCAGGGGTCGCAATGCAGAGCCGATGTAGACGCTTGTCGTCGCCGGTTCCGAACCCGCTGGACCCTGTCCGGCGGGTTTTGTCTTTTGGGAGCAGAATAGCGGCGGAGGCAAATCGCGCCTGCCAGTTCGCGGTTTCCGGCGAGCTTCTCCAAAAACGTTGCGAAACGGGCAGGGAACGGTTATACACACCGCGAATTTCCCATTTTGGTGGCTCTAAACCACCGCCCGCGCGGGAACGCGGGCGAACGAGAAGGATTTTGCACATGGCCAATACGCTGCTGATGCCCAAGGCGACCGCCGTCTGGCTGGTCGACAATACCGCGCTTTCCTTCGAGCAGATCGCGCAGTTCTGCGGGCTGCATCCGCTCGAGGTCAAGGCGATCGCCGACGGCGAATCGGCGCAAGGCATCAAGGGCATGGACCCGATCATGACCGGGCAGCTGACCCGCGACGAGATCGCGCGCGCCGAGAAAGACCCGAACCAGCGCCTGAAGCTTTCCGACCCCAAGGTGCGGGTGCCGGAATCCAAGCGCAAGGGGCCGCGCTACACGCCGCTGTCGAAGCGCCAGGACCGGCCGAACGCCATCCTGTGGCTGGTGCGCAACCATCCCGAACTCAAGGACGCACAGATTTCGCGCCTCGTCGGCACCACCAAGTCGACGATCGAGCAAATCCGCGAACGCAAGCACTGGAATTCGGCCAACCTTCAGCCGATGGACCCGGTGACGCTGGGTCTCGCCTCGCAGATCGACCTCGACATGGAAGTCAACCGCGCCTCGCGTGGCCGCGAGCAGGCGCAACCGGTCGGTGACACGCTGCTGCCGGCGGCCTTGACCGAGCGGCTGGTGCCGGCGCCGGAGAAGCCGAAGGACGAGGATGCGGAGCTCGATGCCAACGCCGTGTTCGCCAAGCTGTCGGCGCTGAAGTCGAAGGATACCGACACGGACGACGAGGAATAGGCGTCGGCTCTTCCTTCTCCCCTTGTGGGGAAGGTGGCCGAGCGAAGCTCGGTCGGATGAGGGGTGTTCCAGGGAACGCCGACGCCTCACTCCGCTGGAACACCCCTCAACCGTCTCGGCGCTGCGCGCCGATCCACCTTCTCCCACAAGGGGAGAAGGAAGAAACCGTCAGCTTCGCGCCGCGCGGTCCGGCGCCATGCCGTAATCCTCGCTGCGCTCCACCGCCCGGTAGAAATCGGCAAGCTGCTTGCCGCGTTCCGGCTTGAAGATGCGCCCTGCGATGACCACCGAGGCGATGCGATCGATGCGGAAGGCGCGGAAATCATCGCGCATCTCGCACCAGGCGACCAGCGTCCACACCTTGCCCCAGAACCACAGGCCGAGCGGCCTGATATCGCGCGCGGTGCCGCGGCCGGCTTCGTCGGAGTAGTCGATGGTCAGCACCTGGCGCTTTTCGACCGCGCGTTCGATCAGGTCGATCGCCTCGCGGGCGGCGTCGCTGACGACCCACATCGGCGTGTGGATCTCGGTGCGGGCGATGCGGTCCTTTTCGGCATCGGGCAGCACGGCACCGATCTTGACCAGCGCTTCGTCGGCGGCCCGCGCCATGGCAGCCCCGCCAAAGGCGCGAACCATGCGGGCGCCGGCAACCAGCGCCACGATCTCGTCACGCGTGAACATCAGCGGCGGAAGGTCGAAACCCTCCCTCATCATGTAGCCCACGCCGGCCTCGCCATCGATCGGCACGCCCGTCGACTGCAGGTCGGCTATGTCGCGATAGATGGTTCGCTCGGAAACCTCGAGCCATGTGCCTAGCTTCTGGGCGGTGACCAGACGGCCACCACGCAGATGCTGCACGATCTGAAAGAGCCTGTCGGCGCGGCGCATCGTTTGCTTCCCCAGTGTTCTTCCCATGCATGCCGTGGCTCCCGGACCGGATCCACTTCCACGTGACATGCATTACGGTTTCAGCCCTTCGCGCTTGCGCTGCGCGGCAACAAATTCCGCGCCGAAGGACAGTTTCCTCGTTGTCGGCGTCTTCGCATCGAGCACGCGCCAGAAGGGAGCGATGTCGCGGAGCGTCATGCCGCGCTCGAAATCCTCCTTGGCCGCCTCGGCGATCGTGCGCAGATGATAGCCTATGGTGACCGGGCATGTCACTTCGGCGCCGTGCTCGATGGCAAGCGCCGTGCGTAGCGCACGAACGTCCATCCCGACGCCTTCAGGGATAGAGCGGATGAAATCATCGACCTGGCGCGCGGTCGGCACCAGCATCGGCTGGCCTTCGACGACGTCTCCCACCGTGCGCGGCGTGGGCTTCACGCCGCTGATGCCAGGCGTATTCAGCCTGTCGTTCCAGTTCTTCATTGATCGTCCTCTCGGCCGGCCATTCGCATCATCCCACCATCGCACGCGCCTCCTGACAGCATACTGTCAGGAGGCTTCAGCATACTCCTTGGCGAAGAGCGTCCGCATCTGTGCGAGATCGCCGCCTTTTTCCGGGTAAAGCGTCTGCAGAAAGGCAAGGGCGAAAGTGCCGGGCGCCGAACCCGGCGCGGACACGATCCTGCCGTCGGCCACGGCATGCGGCACGTCCTGATAATTGCCCTCGCCGGCATAGCCGGGCTCGTGGTGGTTGATCCAGTCATGGCCATTGCTGGTATGCCTGGCATTCTCGAACATACCGGCCCGGGCCAGCGCAAGCGTCCCGGCGCAAATCCCGCCAACGACACCGCCGCGCCTCGCGACGGTCGTCAGCAGTTCGGATAAATCCGGCGGCGCCTTGCCCGCCCACTGGTCCGAACCGATGACGGCCAGGGCATCGAGATCGGTATTCTCATCGACGCCGGCCGACCGGTCTGGTGTGAGCCGAAAACCGCTGATTCCGGTCACCGGCTTGCCTTCGGGCGTAACCGAGATGGCGCGAGCGCCGAACCATTCGACCGCCGAGGCCGCCAGCAGCCCATATTCCCAGTCGGCAAAACCCTCGATGAACAGAAAGCCGATTGTCTTCCGATCGGGCATAAGCTCGCTCCATCCCTCGCGCGCCGGACCTAATATCTGGGTGCTGACGCGCCAGCCTCCAACTGCTGCGTTGAAAATTTCGTCTCAATTGCCGTGATGGCGACGCTCGGCATACATGTCGGGCCAGCCGATATCCTTGCGAATGTCGGCGGGCAGCGCATTCATGAACCGCTGGGTCCGGATCTCGTTGCGCATCGTGCGGATCTTGCCGACATAATGCTGCATGCCGCGCAGAATGGTAAAACCGTTCATGACCAATCTCCTCTCTCTAACTGGAGACAGTATCGCACACCCCTGCTGACAGCAGTCTGTCAGGAGGATGGCAGGTCGTGCGACGACAGTTCCGTTCTTGCCGTGGCAGGTCATGCGGCTGCGGATCGTTCACCAGGATCAGGCTAATCGGGGCCGTATTGTTCATCGCCTGGTGGCGAACCGTCGGGATAGGCGGCCTTCAGCGAGGTGACCGGAGTTCTGATATGAAAGGAGAAAATTCTTCCCCCAAAAACAGGGAGACGACCATGAGCTTGCAACTGACAGGAATTCACCATCTGACCGCCATCACCGCCAATGCGCCCGGCAATCTTCATTTCTACACGAAGGTGCTGGGGCTGCGGCTGGTCAAGAAAACGGTGAACCAGGACGATACCTCGGCCTACCATCTCTTTTATGCCGACGGCGAGGCAACGCCGGGTACCGACCTTACCTTCTTCGACTGGCCGGTCGGCCGCGAACGGCGTGGCACGCACAGCATCGCGCGGACCAGCCTCAGGGTCGGCAGCCGGGAGAGCCTTGCCTGGTGGAAGCAGCACCTTGCCAGCGAAGGCATCGCGACAGGAGAGATTGCCGATATCGGCGGTTACCCCAGCCTGGATTTCGAGGACCCCGAAGGCCAGCGCCTGCGGCTCGTCAGCGATGACGGCGAGGGCGGCAGCCATCCCTGGCTGCAAAGCCCGGTGCCGGCCGAGCATCAGATCCGCGGGCTCGGGCCGATCGTGATCAGTGTCCCCGACATCACCAACACCGAGGCGGTGCTGACCGAGGTGATGAACATGCGCAAGGCGCGTGATTATGCCTCGCCGGACGGCGAGGGCCAGGTCCACGTCTTCGAGATGGGCGCGAGCGGGCCGGCGGCGGAGCTTCATGTGGCCGTGCAGCCTGGGCTGGCGCCCGCAAGGCAAGGCGCCGGTGCGGTTCACCACGTCGCCTTCAGGGCGCCGGACCAGGAGACGTTGCATCAATGGACGGCGCGCCTGGCCGAATTCCGGCTGCCGTCGAGCGGCGAGGTCGAGCGCTACTACTTCCGCTCGCTCTATTTCCGCGAGCCGAACGGCATCTTGTTCGAGATCGCCACCGACGGGCCGGGGTTCACCGCCGATGAGCCGCTGGAGACGCTCGGCGAAAGCCTTGCCCTGCCGCCGTTCCTGGAGGCAAAACGCGCCTCGATCGAGGCCGGCCTCAAGCCGCTGAGATAGATCGCTGCGCGGTCAAGGCGGGCGCCGCGTTCCGGTTCGGGATCGTGGCCCCTTTTCTTTCCCGGAGGCGGAACGAACCGCTTTGACAGGTGCCAGCGTTGCTGGTCAAAGGCTACATGACGAAACTCCTCGCCCTTGTCATTGTCGGGTTCATGGTGATTCAGATCATCAAGCCGCTCGGTTGGCCCGGGCTCAGACGTCGCGGCGATTTCTGGAAATTGGCATTGCTCGCCATGGCGGCAATTTCGCTGGCGGCCGTGCTCGGGCATTTGACATAGGCCCTCGCGACACCTGCCGTCGGCTTCAGTCCGCAAGCACTGGGCCGACGAGATGTTCCGCCCAGGCCCGGTAACCGGCCTCCGAGGCATGAAACCCGTCGGAGGCAAAGCCGGCCTCGGGATTGGTGATCGGCAGGCGCGGCGCCGGCACCGCGCCGCGTTCCAGGCAGAGCCGTTCGCCCATCCGGTTCATCGCGGTGGCGCGGATCTCGAGGATCTTGCCGAGCAGCGACGGCATGGCCGGCGCACGCGTGAACTCCAGCACAGGCGACCATACCACGCGCGCCTCCGGCCATTTGGCGCGCAATGCATAGAGCAGGCCGCCGAACTCTCTCTTGAAACGCGGTACGGAATGAAAATTCTTGGTGTCGTTGGTGCCGATGGCAAGCACGATATGCGTCCACGCATCGGCCGACAGATTGGGCAGGACGTGGTCGCGGATCTGGCCCGACGTCGCCGAATTGAAGCCGGCGGCACGCCAGCGCACAGCGCTGCCGGTGCGCTGCGCAATCATGACGGCAAGCTGCGCGGCAAGGCCGTTTTCGGAATTGCCGATGCCAACCGACGCGGCGGAGGAATCACCCAGCACCAGCAGCGAGATCGCCGGCTCGTTGCCGGCGAGATCGTGCCTGACCGGTCCTTGCGCCGGCAGCATGCGCGAGGTGCGGCGGCGCACGCCCAACCCCTGCCAGACATAAACAGGGAAGGCGAGCCAGGTGAGGATGGTCGGAAAACCCATGGCAATACCGTGCAACAATCCGTGGCAGCCTTAGCGCATGTTTTGGCCGGCGTGAACGGATCCCTGCTTCATCGGCCGATGCCCTGGAGCGGCTCAGCGATTGGTAGAATCGCTGAGCCGCTCTAACTCTTTGTTTTCACGCAATTCCGCAAGGGAAAGGCTACGCGCTTTCGCGCTTGCGCTAGGGGCAGGCGTCGTCCTGCCGCGACCGGTTCCCATAGTCGTCGTGCAACCGCACCCAATCCATCGAAGTCCCATAAGGACCGGTCTCGCCACGGCCTTTCGGCGCCATGTCGAGATATTGATAAGCGCCGATGAACTGCTCGCTGCCACGGGCGCGCGACATGAAGGTCAGAAAGATGTCGCCGGCTTCCTCCCTGTAGAAGACAGTGGTGCCGGGCAGGTCCTTCGACGTCGACACGGGTGTTTCGAAATTGTAGACGGCTTCGCCGGAGGCGATCTGCCTGTCGGTGAAGGAGACCTGCATGTCGAAGTTGAAGTCCGAGGCGTAAGAGGACACCCAGTCGAACTTCCAGCCCATGCGCTGCTTGTAAGGCAGCAGCTCGGCGAGCGGCGCGCGCGCGATCACGACAAGCGACACGTCGTGATGCCTGAGATGTTGGTTGGCGCCGTCGATGTGATCGGCGACGAAGGCACAGCTCTCGCAGTGATGCGTTGAGCCTGGCGCGAACACGAAGTGGTAGACGATCAACTGGCTGCGGCCGGCGAAGAGATCGGCCAGTTTCTTCGGTCCCTGTTCCGTCTCGAAGACATAATCCTTCCGCACCTTCAGCCAAGGTAGCTTCCGCCGCTCGGCCGCGATGCGTTCGCGAAGCCGCGTCAGTTCCTTCTCGCGGGCCAGATGTGCCTTATGGGCCTCGAACCATTCTTCGCGCGAAACGACCTTGTTGCGATGCATGAACTTCTCCCTGTCTGCACCCCAAGGACGTACGGGATGGGCGCAAGCCGACATCGCCGCTGCCAGGAATGCCCAGAGGAAATAAGAATGCGAATGCCTTGCCCCAAGGCCGGTGCGACAAAACGAAAAACCCGGGCATGTCGGCCCGGGTTTGAAGGGAAGGGACAGCAGTGGGTCTTCAGGCAGCCTGTTCCAGGCTCGCCTTCCATTTACCGAGTGCCGCCAGGTGGTTCATGTGGGCGCGGTGGGTGAAGGCGGCCTGGCCGGCGGCGACGTTCGAGGCCTTGCCGCTCCAGGCCTTCTGCGGGGCGGCCTGCAGCGCGCGGCCGTAGGAGAAGGTCAGCTTCCACGGATGCGGGCCGATGGCGTTGATGGCATTGAGGTTGGCGGTCGCCTCCTCGTCCTCCTGGCCGCCGGAAAGGAAGGCGATGCCCGGCACCGCCGCCGGCACCGTCTCGCGAAACAGTTTTATGGTCTTTGCCGCGACTTCCTCGGGGCTGTCCACCGTGCCCGACTTTTTGCCAGAGAGCACCATGTTGGGCTTCAGGATCGTACCTTCGAGCACGACACGGGCGGCATAGAGCTCGTCATAGAGCTTCGTCAGCGTGGCCTTCGAGACCTCGTAGCATGTGCCGATGTCGTGGGCGCCGTCCATCAGCACTTCAGGCTCGACGATCGGCACGATGCCGGCTTCCTGGCAAAGGGCTGCGTAGCGGGCGAGCGCATGGGTGTTCGCGCCGATCGAGGTGGCCGAGGGCACGCCCCTGGTCGTGTCGATGTCGATCACCGCGCGCCATTTGGCGAAGCGGGCGCCGAGCTTGTAATAGTCGGCCAGGCGCTCTCGCAACCCGTCGAGGCCCTCGGTGATGGTGTCGCCGGGAAAGCCTGCCAGCGGCTTGGCGCCGGCATCGACCTTGATGCCGGGAATGGCACCTGATGCCTTGATGATGTCGACCAGCGGCGTCCCGTCGGCGGCTTTCTGGCGGATGGTCTCGTCATAGAGGATGACGCCGGAAATGTACCTGGTCATCGCGTCCTTGGTGCGGAACATCATCTCGCGATAATCGCGACGGCTGTCGGCGGTCGATTCGACGCCGATAACGTCGAAGCGCTTCTTGATGGTGCCGGAGCTTTCATCGGCGGCCAAAAGGCCCTTGCCGTTGGCCACGATCGCGGCGGCAATGTCTTCGAGACGTTCGCTCATCATGCTTCTCCTGAACCGGTTGATCTGCGCCTAGCAGAACACTACCGCCAAAGGAATGACGCCGGAAAGCTCGAATCGATTGAAAGTCGCCGGCGCCGCCGCCGGCTCTCCTCGAGTTGATCGGATTGTTGGCGAGCCGCCGAACGCCTCAGCGCTTGAGCACGTCGACGCCGGGCAACGGCTTGCCTTCCATCCACTCCAGGAAGGCGCCGCCGGCGGTCGAGACATAGGTGAAGTCGTCGGCGACACCGGCATGGTTGAGCGCCGCCACCGTATCGCCGCCGCCGGCGACCGAAACCAGCTTGCCGGCCTTTGTACGCGCGGCCGCATGCTTGGCCGCCGCCACCGTGGCGTGATCGAACGGCTCGATCTCGAAGGCGCCGAGCGGACCGTTCCAGACCAGCGTCGCGGCGCGGTCGATCCATTCGCCGATCGTCGTGACGGTCTTGGCGCCGACATCGAGGATCATGCCGTCGGCTTGCACGTCGGCGATGGCGACGGTTTCGCAGGCGGCACCCGCCTTGAATTCCTTGGCGACGACGCCGTCGACCGGCAGGATGATGGCGCAGCCGGCTTCGGCGGCCTCGATCATGATCTGCTTGGCGGTCGGGGCCAGGTCATGCTCGCACAGCGACTTGCCGACATCGGTGCCGCGCGCGGCGAGGAAGGTGTTTGCCATGCCGCCGCCGATGACCAGCGCATCGACTTTCTTCACCAGGTTCATCAACAGGTCGATCTTGGTCGAGACCTTGGCGCCGCCGACGATGGCGACAACCGGACGCACCGGGTTGCCCAGTCCTTTCTCCAGCGCCTCAAGCTCGGCCTGCATGGTGCGGCCGGCGAAGGAAGGCAACAGGTGTGCCAGCCCTTCAGTCGAGGCATGAGCGCGGTGGGCGGCGGAAAAAGCATCGTTGACGAAGAGGTCGCCATTGGCGGCGAGCCGTTCGGTAAAGGCGGGATCGTTCTTCTCCTCGGCCTTGTAGAAGCGGGTGTTTTCGAGCAGCAGCACGTCGCCCTTGTCCATGGCGGCGACAGCGCTTCCCGCCGTGTCGCCGACGCAATCGCTGGCGAAGCCGACGGGGCGGCCGAGCACCCCAGCGGTCGCCCTGGCGATAGGCTCCAGCGAGAATTCGGGCGAAGGACCATCCTTGGGTCGGCCGAAATGGGCGAGCAGGATGACCTTGGCGCCCTTGCCGGACAATTCGGCGATGGTCGGCGCGATGCGCTCGATGCGGGTGGCGTCGGTGACCTTGCCGTCGGCGACGGGAACGTTGAGGTCGACGCGCACCAGCACGCGCTTGCCGCTGATGTTGCCGATATCGTCCAGTGTCTTGAAGGCAGCCATGCCGGTCCCTTTCGTCTGAAAATCGCCGGGACCATACCCCGCATCGGCGGCGATGCAAGGCTTTGGCCGGGGTCGGATGCGAAATTTTGAGACGGGCGGGGACATAGTCGGTGAAGACCGCCCGCCGTATGTCGGGGCGGTGCGAACGGTCTGCCGTATCAGCTTTCGGCCGATGCCTTCTCGACCGGCGGCTCGGGGGCGTCATCCGCCCGCGCCGCCACCCGCGCCTCAGCCGGCTTGCGCCAGTCGCGGATAAAGGCGATGAGACGGTCGCCGATCTCACCGGCGCTAAGGAAGACAGGCACGCGCGCCACCGGCGCGGTCGGCTCGAAAGACAGGCCGAGACCGGTGATTTTGCCCTTGTCGTCGACGTCGCGCACGATCAGTTCGATCGGGCCGAGCAGCACGCGGTCGGCATATTCGGCATGGCCGCCGAGCCGCGCCGTGACCAATGCGCCGACGGTCTGTTTCTGCTCCGCCTCGGTGAGACCGGGCGCATAGGCGGCTTCCAGTTCGGCCGCGGAACGCGCCGGATCGACGGCGAAGGCACCGAAGAAATCGGCATCCTCCGGATCGACCACGGCGCGGCTGGCGAACAGCTTGTCGAGCAGGCGCGGATAGCGGTCGGGCACGAAGCTGTAGACCTGGTCGCCGGCGGCGAGCCGGCCCATGTCCTGGAAACGCATTGAGCGACCGTCACGCCGCACCAGCGAGGGCCGCGCCCAGCGCGGGATGCGCTCGCCCCGCGCCACCGGACTGCCCGGCGCCACACGATAGGCAAGGAGCTCGTGATGCGCCGAGCCGGGCAGTTCCAGCTCGACCTTGTCCAGCGGTCCGAGCCGCGCCGGCACGATCAGGCCCAGGCGACGCGCCAGTGGGCCGACGGTCCAGCCCTGGATGACCAGCGACACCAGAACGATGATGAAGGCGGCGTTGAAGATGGTGCGGCCGTTCTCCAGCCCACCGAGCAGCGGTGTAATGGCGAGCAGGATGGATACGGCGCCGCGCAGGCCGACCCAGGAGACGAAGGCGACTTCGGGACGCGGCAGGCGGAACGGGATCAGGCAGAGCCAGACCGCGACAGGGCGGGCGACGAACATCAGGAACAGGCCAAGCAGCACCGCAGGCACCATGATGGCCGGAAATTGCGAGGGCGTGGCGAACAGGCCGAGGATCAGGAACATGATGATCTGCGCCAGCCACGACATGCCGTCCTGGAAGCGCTTCAGGATGGTGACGGCGCGGATGTCGGAGTTGCCGGCAATCAGGCCTGCGATATACACCGCCAGGAAGCCCGATCCGCCGATCGCGCCGGCGGCTGCGAAGACCATCAGCGACAGGGTCAGCACGAAGATCGGCAACAGGCCATGGTCGAGGTTGAGCCGGTCGACCAGGCGTACGATGGCGAGGCCGCCAAGCACGCCGACGATGGCGCCGAGGCCCATGTTGACGAGGAAGCCGAGCATCAGATTGATGACCAGGACATTGGCTTCGGGATTGGCGTGGGCGGCTATGATCTCGACCAGTGTGATGGTCAGGAAGATGGCGATCGGATCATTGGTGCCGGATTCCACCTCGAGCGTGGAGCGCACGCGCTCGCGCAGGTTGATCTCGCCGGCGCGCAGCAGGAAGAACACCGCCGCCGCATCGGTCGAGGCGACGGCGGCGCCGAGCAGGAAGGATTCCAGCCAGCTGAGGTCGAGCAGGTAATAGGCGGCGGCGCCGAACAGGCCGGTGGTGAGAAGCACGCCGAAGGTCGCCAGCGACAGGGCTGGTCCCGCCGCCTGCCGCAAGGCGTTGAGCGGCGTGCCGAAACCGGAATCGAACAGGATGACGGCGAGCGCCAGGGAGCCGGCAAAATAGGCGACGCGGGCGTTGTCGAATTGGATACCGAGGCCGTCGGTTCCGGTGGCGAGCCCGATGCACAGAAACAGGAGCAGGAGCGGGGCGCCGAAGCGGAAGGCGATCAGGCTCGAAAACGCGGCGGCGACAACAAGCGCCGTGCCGACCAGCGTGACGAGATAGATCGCATGCTCCATCCGTGATTTGCCCCTCGAATTCCTCTGCTTGCTGGCTTTACGGCAGAGTGGGGCGAAGGCGTGACCAGTGCAAGGCGGGAGGGTGGTTTTTTGCCCAGCGCCGCTGATTTTCGCGTTGCTGCTCGGGCAAACGAAAACGCCCGGACGAAGCCGGGCGTTTCGAGTGTCGAGAAGACGGATCTTCGATCAGGCGATGGTCTTGCCGAAAGCGACGGCGGTATCGCCCATGCGGTTGGAAAAGCCCCATTCATTGTCGTACCACGACAGCACCGAAACGAAGTTGCCGTCCATCACCTTGGTCTGGTCGAGCGCCATGATCGAGGAGCGCGGATCGTGGTTGAAGTCGATCGACACGTTCGGGTGATGGGTGACGCCGAGGATGCCCTTCAGCTTGCCGTTGGAGGCGGCGATCACCGCCTCGTTGATTTCCTGCACCGTGGTCGACCGCTTGGCGATGAACTTGAAGTCGACGACCGACACATTCGGCGTCGGCACGCGGATCGAGATGCCGTCGAGCTTGCCCTTGAGGTCGGGCAGGACGAGGCCGATGGCCTTGGCGGCACCGGTCGAGGTCGGGATCTGCGACAGGGCGGCGGCGCGGGCGCGGTAGAGATCCTTGTGCATGGTGTCCAGCGTCGGCTGGTCGCCAGTGTAGGAATGGATCGTCGTCATCATGCCCTTTTCGATGCCGACCGTCTCGTGCAGGACGGCCGCGAGCGGCGCCAGGCAGTTGGTGGTGCAGGACGCATTCGAGATGACGATGTGGTCCTTGGTCAGCTTGTCGTGGTTGATGCCGTAGACGACGGTCAAGTCAGCGCCGTCGGCAGGTGCCGAGACCAGCACGCGCTTGGCGCCGGCGGTCAGGTGCGCGGCGGCCTTGTCGCGGGCGGTGAAGATGCCGGTGCATTCGAGCGCGATGTCGACGCCCAGTTCCTTCCATGGCAATTGCGTCGGGTCCTTGATCGCCGTGACCTTGAACTTCTCCTTGCCGACGGTGATCTGGTCGCCGTCGACCGACACTTCATGCGGGAAACGGCCGTGCACGCTGTCAAAGCGCAGCAGGTGGGCGTTGGTCTCGACCGGGCCGAGATCGTTGACGGCGACGACATCGATGTCCCTGCGGCCGGACTCATGGATGGCGCGCAGGATGTTGCGGCCGATGCGGCCAAACCCGTTGATGGCAACTCTGACGGTCATTGTTCTCTCCCTGGGAGTTGGAAGGCAGACGATTGGTCCGCAGCTTCATAGCGGCGGACGGGCGAAGAATCCAGCCGCAGCGGGCCGGATTTAAATCGATTAGGTTAGGCCAGTTCGGCAAAACCGCTTTTCACGCGATCTCGCCGGACCCCCAAAGTCATTTACCGTGCAAGCGAGCTTCCGCTGCCTTGGCGGCCGCCTCGGCGGTGATACCGAAATGCGGATAGAGCTGCTCGATGGTGCCCGAGGCGCCGAAGCCGGTCATGCCGATGAAGATGCCATCGGAGCCGATAAGATGATCCCAGCCCTGGCGGATGCCGGCCTCGATCGCCATCTTGATCGGCGCGTCGCCGATCGTCTTCTTGCGGTAGGCGTCGCTCTGCTTATCGAATAGTTCGAAGCAAGGCACCGAGACGACACGGGTCGGGTGGCCATGCTTTTCCAGAAGTTCGCGGGCGCCGAGCGCTATCTCGACCTCGGAACCGGTGGCGAAGATCGTCACCGCGGCGTCACCGCTGGCGCCGGCGAGTTCATAAGCGCCCAGGCTGCTCAGGTTGTTTTCGGTGAACTCGGTGCGCACGGTCGGCAGGTTCTGACGGGTCAGCGCCAGCGTCGACGGCGTCTTTTCGGATTCGAGCGCGATCTGCCAGCATTCGGCAGTCTCCACGGCGTCGGCCGGACGGAACACATTGTGATTGGGAATGGCGCGCAGGGCCGCCATGTGCTCGACCGGCTGGTGGGTCGGGCCGTCTTCGCCCAGACCAATGGAATCATGGGTCATGACGAAGATCGAGCGGATGCCCATCAGCGAGGCAAGCCGCATCGACGGACGGGCATAGTCGGAGAAACACAGAAAGGTGCCGCCATAGGCGATGAGGCCGCCATGCAGCGTCAACCCATTGATAGCAGCGGCCATGCCATGCTCGCGAACGCCGTAGTGAACGTAGCGCTGGCCGTAATCGTCCGGCGTGATGTTCTTGGTCTGGCTGGTCTTGGTGTTGTTGGAGCCGGTCAGGTCGGCCGAGCCGCCGATGGTCTCGGGCACCGCGCCGTTGATGACTTCCAGCGCCATCTCGGATGATTTGCGGGTGGCGACCTTCGGCTTGTCGGCCGTAAGCTTCTTCTTGTAGTCGGCGATGACGGCGTCGAAATTCGCCGGCAGCTTGCCCGCGGTGCGGCGCTCGAACTCGGCCTTCAGCTTCGGATCGGCCTTGGCGAGGCGGCCTTCCCAGTCGGTGCGCGCCTTGACGCCAGCCTTACCGGCGGTGCGCCAGGCGTCGAGGATGTCGGCTGGAATCTCGAAGGGCGGCGAGTCCCAGTTGAAGAACTTGCGCGCGCCGGCGATCTCGTCGGCGCCCAGCGGCGAGCCATGCGCCTTGTTGGTGCCGGCCTTGGTCGGGGCGCCGAAACCGATCGTCGTCTTGCAGGCGATCATCGTCGGCTTGTCGGAGTGACGGGCGGCCTCGATGGCGTAGGCGATCGCTTCCGGATCGGTGCCGTCGATATGGCTGGCATTCCAGCCGGATGCCTGGAAGCGGGCAACCTGGTCGGTGTTGTCGGCGAGCGAGACCGGGCCGTCGATCGAGATGTTGTTGTTGTCCCAGAAGACGATCAGCTTGTTGAGCTTGAGGTGGCCAGCAAGCGCGATGGCTTCCTGGGAAACACCTTCCATCAGGCAGCCGTCGCCGGCCAGCACATAGGTGTAGTGGTTGACGAGGTCGTTGCCGAAGGCGGCGTTCATGATGCGCTCACCAAGCGCGAAGCCGACCGAATTGGCGAGGCCCTGGCCGAGCGGACCGGTCGTGGTCTCGATGCCGGTGGCATGGCCGTATTCGGGATGGCCCGCTGTCTTCGAGCCCAGCTGGCGGAAGTGCTTGATCTGGTCGATGGTCATGTCTTCGTAACCGGTCAGATGCAGCAACGAGTAGAGCAGCATCGAGCCATGGCCCGCCGACAGGATGAAGCGGTCGCGGTCGGCCCAGTGCGGGGCCTTGGGATCGTATTTCAGGAAGCGGGTGAACAGCACCGTGGCGATGTCGGCGCAGCCCATGGGCAGGCCAGGATGGCCGGAATTCGCCTTCTCGACGGCGTCCATGGAGAGAAAACGGATCGCATTGGCCATCCGGTCATGTTGTTCACGCGACGTCATGGTACCTCCAGGGTGGGGGTTTGGGGGCTTGGGAGAGCCCTTGAAAAGGGTGCGCGACACATAACAGGCGCGGGCTTTTAGTCAACAAATCGGGTGCACATTTGCCGGTCTTGTGATGCCGCAGGCGGGACTACTTTAGCGTTAGCGGGGGACAGTCGCGAGAGCTTTGTTGACGTGGCCTTCACCCGGTGCCTAATGTTTCAGACATAACGCGTTCTGAACGCGAACGATTCGGTGATGGGCAGGGCACAGGACGAAGGCCATGACCGGGGAAACCACGCTCAAGGAAGTAATCGCCAGGCTGAGCAAGGCCATCGAGGGGCTGGAAAACGCCGTCGCGGCCAAGCTCGAGCACGAACGCGACTATTCGGAAGCCGAGGCAGAAGTGCAGCGGATGAATGCCGATCGCTCGCGGCTGGCGCAGGAGCTCGACAATTCGGAAGCGCGCGCCGAACGGCTGGAAGACGCCAACAAGGAAGTCTCGCGACGGCTGGTGACCGCGATGGAAACCATCCGCGCCGTGTTGGACAGATAGGAGCTGGCCCGATGGCACAGGTCACGGTTTCAATCGACGGCAAGCAGTACCGCATGGCCTGCGACGAGGGCCAGGAAGAGCATCTGATCGATCTCGCCGAACGCTTCGATCGTTATGTCTCGCATCTGAAGGATTCTTTTGGCGAGATCGGCGACCAGCGGCTGACCGTCATGGCCGGCATCATGGTGATGGACGAGCTTTCCGAACTGCAGAAGCGGGTCAAGGGCATGGAGAGCGAAGTGCTGACCTTGCGCAAGACGCGTGACGAGGCGCTGACCAAGGCCGACAAGAGCGACAGCGTGCTGACCAACGCGCTCGGCGCCCTGGCGCAGCGTATGGAAGACCTAGCGACGTCGCTGGCGATCACCAAGGCCTGAGGCGCCTCGCCGATCCCTGGCGTTTGTCTCATGCCCAATGTCACGCTTTATTTTCGCCCCGATCCGAAGGCGCGGAAAAATTTTTGCCCGTCGGGTGAATAGCCGTCATCTCCACCGTTTAATCAGTCACGTAGCGGTGCTAGGAATAGGTGCCGGCGCCGGCCGGCGATAGAATGCAGGCTAGATTTCACCAGGGGTAGGGATAGGTCATGAGTCTTCGTATCAACGACATCGCGCCGGACTTCACCGCCGAGACCACGCAAGGGACCATCAAGTTCCATGACTGGATCGGCGACGGTTGGGCGATCCTGTTCAGCCATCCGAAGAATTTCACGCCGGTCTGCACGACCGAGCTTGGCACGATGGCGGGGCTCGAGGGCGAGTTCAAGAAGCGCAACGTCAAGATCATCGGCATTTCGGTCGACCCGGTCGAAAGCCACGGCAAATGGCAGGACGACATCAAGACGGCGACGGGCCATTCGGTGCATTATCCGCTGATCGGCGACAAGGACCTCAAGGTCGCCAAGCTCTACGACATGCTGCCAGGCGGCGCCGGCGAAACCTCGGAAGGCCGCACGCCCGCCGACAACGCCACCGTGCGCTCGGTCTAAGTCATCGGACCGGACAAGAAGATCAAGCTGGTGCTGACCTATCCGATGACGACGGGGCGCAACTTCGACGAGATCCTGCGCGCGGTCGATTCCATGCAGCTCACCGCCAAGCACCAGGTGGCGACGCCGGCGAACTGGAAGCAGGGCGAGGACGTCATCATCACGGCCGCCGTTTCCAACGAGGATGCGATCAAGCGCTTCGGCGCTTACGAGACCATCCTGCCCTATCTCAGGAAGACCAAACAACCTTCCGCCTGAAGCCGGCTCGTCGGAACAGTTTTTGGTTTTTCCGCTCCTGCGAGCCAAGTCATGCTTGACTGGCTCGACGGGGCGGACAACCATGCTCGCCGCGGGTTCCGGCGGAGAAAATCGTTCCTGCCGGCTGTGAGCGATGGAGCCGGAAGTGGATGTAGCTTTGGCCAGGCCTTTGGTCAGTGGCTTCTATGACAAGCCGACCGGAGCCATCCAGTATGTCGTCGCGGACCCGACGACGAAGCGCTGCGCCATCATCGATCCAATCCTGGATTTCGACGAGAAATCTGGCGCAACGGGTACGAGGAGCGCGGATGCGCTGCTCGCTTTCATCGGGGAAAATGGGCTGGAGCTCGAGTGGATCCTCGACACCCATCCCCACGCCGACCATTTCTCGGCGGCGCACTATCTGAAACAGAAGACCGAAGCGCCGATGGCGATCGGCGACAGGATCGTCGACGTCCAGGCACTATGGAAGGTCATCTACAACTGGCCCGATTTTCCCGCCGACGGTTCGCAGTGGGACAGGCTGTTTGCCGAAGGCGAGACGTTTCGGATCGGAACCCTTCCAGTCAAGGTGCTGTTCTCACCCGGACATACGCTGGCCTCGATCACCTATGTGGTCGGTGACGCCGCCTTCGTGCATGACACGCTGTTCATGCCCGACAGCGGCACGGCAAGGACGGATTTTCCCGGCGGCAGCGCCGCGCGGCTCTGGCGTTCGATCCGGGGCATCCTGGCCTTGCCGGAGGAAACCCGGCTGTTCGTCGGCCATGATTACCAGGCCGGCGGGCGCGAGCCGATGTGGGAAAGCACGGTCGGGGCGCAAAAGGCGACCAACATCCATCTTGTCGCTGCCCGCAGCGAGGCCGAGTTCGTCGCCCTGCGCGAGGCGCGTGACCGGACATTGCCGATGCCGCGGCTGATCCTGCATGCGCTGCAGGTCAACATGAATGGCGGACGGCTGCCGGAGCCGGAAGCCAATGGCCGGCGGTACCTCAAGTTTCCGCTTGATGGGCTTTGAGGGTACGCTCCGGCTTCTTGTATACAAAAAGGGCGGCGCCAGCTTCCTGAGGCCGCCCTCCATTTCGTAATCGGTCCCGGCTTTAAGCCGCCGGCTGTGCCTCGATGGTGCGCAGCGCCTGCATCTGGCGCTTGGCGGCGGCCTTGACGGCATCCTGCACCTTCTCGAAAGCGCGCACCTCGATCTGGCGCACGCGCTCGCGGCTGATGTCGAACTCGGCCGAAAGCTCTTCCAGGGTGAGCGGCTCCTCGGCGAGGCGACGCGCCTCGAAGATGCGCCGCTCGCGATCGTTGAGCACAGCCAGAGCGCCCGACAGCATGCCGCGCCGGTTTTCCAGTTCGTCCTGCTCGATCAGCATCTCTTCCTGGCTTTCGTGGTCGTCGACCAGCCAGTCCTGCCATTCGCCGGACTCGCCTTCCGTCGCCCGGATCGGCGCGTTGAGTGACGCGTCGCCGGACAGGCGGCGGTTCATCGACACCACTTCGGCCTCGGAAACGTTCAGCCGCGTGGCGATTTCGGCGATCTGGTCGGGCTTGAGATCGCCGTCGTCCAGCGCCTGAATCTTGCCCTTCACCTTGCGGAGATTGAAGAACAGGCGCTTCTGGTTGGCGGTCGTGCCCATCTTGACCAGGCTCCACGAGCGCAGGATGTATTCCTGGATCGAGGCCTTGATCCACCACATGGCGTAGGTGGCGAGGCGGAAACCGCGCTCGGGTTCGAATTTCTTGACGGCCTGCATCAGGCCGACATTGCCTTCCGAGATCACCTCGCCGATCGGCAAGCCGTAGCCGCGATAGCCCATGGCGATCTTGGCGACGAGCCTCAAATGGCTGGTGACGAGCTTATGCGCGGCCGTGGTGTCTTCATGCTCGGCATAACGCTTGGCGAGCATGTACTCTTCCTGCGGCTGAAGCATGGGAAAGCGGCGGATTTCTTCCAGATAGCGGCTGAGGCCGCCTTCGCCGGAAACGATACTGGGTAATGACTGGGCCATGATAGCGCCCCCTCTCTATTGGAGTAATGCCCCCGAAACGCGGCGGGCATGTGACGCGAGCACCAAAAGGCTCGCCCGCGACATCAGATCTTATACAGGAACAAAACCAGAAAAGACAGGCATTTGTTCAACACGAAACAGTGTGTCACGCTGAAGTGAACAATGACAGTCAAGTTTTTTGATGGTTGGTTCAGAGTTTGCGGAAGCCGTCGACGAGCTCCTCCATGTCCTCCGGTATCGGCGCCTCGAACCTCATCGTTAGATGGGTAGTGGGGTGCCGAAATGCAAGGAGCCAGGCATGCAAAGCTTGCCGGGAAAATGCCTTGACCTGAGTTTTCAGGGGCTCCGGCAGCCGATTGGCCTTGGTGCGGAACGCCAAGCCGTAATCGGGATCGCCGATAACGGGATGGCCGATATGGGCCATGTGGACGCGGATCTGGTGGGTGCGGCCGGTTTCCAGCCGGCATTCCACGAGGCTCGCGGTGGCGAATTCCCGCTGGCCTTCGCCGAAGCGCTCTTGCACGGCAAAGCGGGTGACGGCGTGGCGCGCGTCGTCGCGGCCTTCCGGCACGACGGCGCGGCGCACCCGGTCGGCGGCGCGGCCAAGCGGCGCATCGATCGTGCCGGCCGGCCTTTGCGGTGTGCCCCAAACCAAAGCCAGGTAGGCGCGTTCGAGGTCGCCGGTCAGGCCGTGGTCGGCGAAGGCTTCCGACAGCGACTTGTGGGCGCGGTCGGTCTTGGCGACCACCATGACGCCGCTGGTCTCCTTGTCGAGGCGGTGGACGATGCCCGGGCGGCGCACCCCGCCAATGCCCGACAGGCTGTCGCCGCAATGGTGGATGAGCGCATTGACCAGCGTGCCGGTCCAGTTGCCGGCGCCGGGGTGAACGACAAGCCCCGCCGGCTTGTTGATGACGATCAACTCGTCGTCTTCGTAGAGCACGTCGAGCGCGATGTTCTCGCCCTGCGGCAGCGCCGGTTCCGGTTCCGGCATGACGACCGACACATGTTCGCCAGCGCTCATCTTGCGCTTGGTTTCGTTGACCGGCTTGCCGTCGATGACGACACCGCCTTGCCTGATCAGCATCTGCACGCGACTGCGTGACATGTCGGGGCCAAGCGCTGCCGCCAGCCACTGGTCGAGGCGTTGGCCGGCCGCATCCGCGCCGGCGACCAGCAAGGTGGGCGCGGCCTCTATCAATTCACGGGCCTCTTCGCTATGAGCGCTCATCGAAAAACCATTCCGGAATATTTGCCATGGCCCGGCCCGATGCCGATGAAGAGCAGGAAAAGCCGCTTGACCCCGCGGTCGACAAGCTGCGCGGCAGGCTCATCCGCTTCATGGCCATCAATCTCGGCCTGCTCCTTCTGGCTCTTATGGTGGTGATCGCGGCGATTGTCTACAAATCACGCAAGGCAACGCCGGTGAGCCCGCCGCTGGCCGGCGACGTCCAGGTGCCCGCCGGCGAACCGCTCAGCGGGGACATCGTGCTGCCGGTAGGCTCCCGGGTGGTCGGTCAGTCACTGTCGGGCAGCCGCCTTTCTATCGACGCCGAGCTTGCCGACGGCAGCCGTGCGATCTTCGTCTATGATATCTCCGAGCGCCGCCTGATCGGCCGTTTTGCAATCCGCAACAAATAGGCAGGCGGCAATGCAGCAAACAAGTTTGCGGCGGACATGACCGGGTTTGCCGAACATCGCCGTGTCGCGACCGTGACGCTGGTCGTCGCCGATTATGACGAGGCGATCGCCTGGTATGTCGAGCGGCTGGGTTTTACCCTGACCGAGGATGTCGGTCTCGGCGGCGGCAAGCGCTGGGTGACCGTCGCGCCGGCCAACGGACAGGGTGCCAGGCTGCTGCTTGCCGAGGCGTCCGACGAGGCGCAGAGGAAAAGCATCGGCAACCAGACCGGCGGCCGGGTCTTCCTGTTCCTCGAAACCGACGATTTTGCCCGCGATCACGCCGCTATGCTGGACAAAGGCGTCGAATTCCGCGAGGCGCCGCGCTTCGAGCCCTACGGCACCGTGGCCGTTTTCGCCGATCTCCACGGCAATCTCTGGGACCTGATCGAGCCGAAACGCTAGCTTGTGGGCGGTTTTTCGTTCGATGCTGCAAAGCCGCCAAACCCCAGTTGCTTTTTCCCAGCCGCCAGCCTATATCGCCCCTTCTTGAACGCGCCCATCGTCTAGCGGTCAGGACACCGCCCTCTCACGGCGGGAACAGGGGTTCGATTCCCCTTGGGCGTACCAAGCAACGGCCCGGTCGTTGCCCTCCTGACAAGCTACAAGTTCGGACCAGTACCTGCATGGCTCGGCATGCCTCGAAAAGAGCGCGCGATGCCCCGTGAAAAACCGGCACGTCCGTATGCCCGAATCCACCTGCCGGAAGCCGAGTTCAGGGCGGGCGCCTGGACCATCCTACCGCAAGATGATGGCCTTCAGGGCTATCGAATCCTGACTTAGTGCGTGGGACGGCAGGCACGTTAAGGTTTGGTTTACCAATAGCCTGTCTACTGGAGACAATTCGCTTTCGGCCCGCGACCACGGATGTACTGGCGCAACTGCCGAGGCGGAAAGGAAAGGTCGGCTCAGTGCCGGCCTTTTTGTTTTTCGGCATTGGCTCGCATCGGTCTCGGTCAGTCGCCCGGGCGGCTTCGCAGTCGGCTCTCTCCGAACAACTTTTCGGCGAGGGATATTGCCATTGCCTGTATCGGCCCTACCATCGATTCCGGCAGTCCGCGCGGATTGCCGGCTGGTCGTGACGATGAGGCGTGCGATGAAACGCGTTGCAAAGCTGGTGATTGCGGGCGTGATGTCGACGGGTGTCGTATGCGCATCGGTTGCCGCAACGCTCAACACCATGGACGCTGTCGGGGCCGCGATCCAGTCGTGCTGGACGCCGCCCGCCGACGCCGGGAATTCGACTGTAACCCTGAGCTTCAGTTTCAAGCGCGACGGTACTCTGATTGGCGCGCCGCGACCAACCGCCGTCAAGGTGGCCGGCGACGACAAGGCGCGTCAGTCGTTCATCGATGCGGCAATAGCGGCGGTGAAGAATTGTACGCCGCTGAGTTTATCGCCGGAGTTGTCGCAAGGAATTGCCGGCAACGTGTTCACACAGCAATTCGTTTCGCCCAAGCAGTAGCGGCACGCCCAAAAAGTCTGCCATGGAACGGGCATCAACGTGGCTGGTTCGTCTGAATCGGAGAGCTGCGTCGGGCGTCTTTCCCCGATTGGCGCAAATCAACGGCTGAGGCGCCGTACTTCGGCATGCCGTGCCAGATCCGGTGTCTCAAAGACATAGTCGCTCCAGGCCGATTCAGGAATCTGCCCGGCCAGATAGCACTCGAGCAACAGGTTTTGCTCGGGGTTGAGCGGCCGTGGGCCACGCTCGTGATCCCGCCCGAGAGAGTGAAAAAGGCTTCTTGTCAGTTCCGACACCGTGAAGTGGATCGACATCTGCGTTCTCCTTCGCCCCTCAACGCAGCAGCACGAGCAAAGGTTTCAAGGCAGAGACCGGTAACGCCCGATTGATCGCATGGCTCGACGCAGGCCTGCCGACGGCCGCGGATCTGTCTCCGTTGCTTCCCGGTTCGTCTCAATCTTGAAATAAAAATGTAATATGGAATTTACATGCAGGACTATATTAAACTAGATGAAGGTCTGTTCAGGCCAGAAGTCCTAAAATATTAGGTATAGCTCATTTAGGGGAAGTTTGCCCAAGTCGAAAGAGCCTAGTTCCGGACTATTCGGCAACAAGGATCATGACGTTCGGATGACCCGTTTCTGTCTTTCCATGATGATCGTGCTGGCAACGGTCGCTGCGTTTGCGTCCGGCACGACACCTTCCTACGCGGACAGCTGTGGTGCGATCAAAAGTCAATTGCTGTCCGCTGGCCGCGGCGGAGGCGTGAGCCCGGCGCTGGCTCAGCTTCGTCGCCAGATCGCGGCAATCCAGGGCCTGGAGAGGCAGCGCAAGTGCACCGCGCAAAGTGCCGCAGGCGGCTTCTTCAACGCTTGTGCCGACCTCGCTCGAAACCGGACGGAGGTGCAGCGCCAGATCGCGGTTGCGTCCAATTCCGGCCGTGACAATTCGGGCCTGCAGGCGCGGTTCGCGGCGCTCGGCTGTTCATCGGGGGTAAAGCAGGAGCGCCCGGCGCCGAAGGCGAAATCCGCGACGGCAGCGGCCGGGGCCGCGACCGGCGGCAATGCGATGCTGTTTTGCGTCCGCCTTTCGGATGGGTATTTCTTCCCCGCGCCAAAGTCGCAATTCGCCGGCAACCGCGATCTCAAGGAAATGGCCGATCAATGCCGTTACATCTGCGATGATCCGGCGGTCGATCTCTACACGCTGAGCGATATCAGCCAGGAAACCGACAGCATGGTGGCGCTCGACACGCGCAAACCATACACCGAGTTGCCGGCCGCTTTCCGGTATCGTGACGATGCCAATTTCAAGGCCTGCGACGTCAAGCGTTATTATCAGCGGGTTGCCAAACTGAGGGCTAGGACGGTGACGCCCGCGAACATGACCAATGCAATCATCCCTTTGCCTCAGGCAAAGCCGGACCTCGGCAGCGTCGCGGCAATTCCGGAAACCGACATCGAGGCTCCGGGTGCCGTTCAGCTCCAGTCGATAGAGCCCGGCAAGCGCACCGTGCGTGTGGTCGGTCCGGCCTTCTTCCCGGCTGAATGACAGGCTGGAGCCAAGCAACCGAGGAAGGCGCGGCGTCGCTACAGGACACTGTTCGCGGGAGCGGTCTGGCGATACTGTCAAACGCCGAACCGTTCTATTCGCAGACCATGCGAACCCTTTGGCCGGGCGCGCTCACGTTCCTGCATGCCAATTGCTTTTCGGAGTCCGATGGCGGGGAAGGCGGCGGTGACGCCCTGGTCTGATGCCGTCTGTGCGGCGCAGGTTTCAGGGCCTTGCGCTCGGAAACCCGTCCAGGGGGGTGTGGCGGCCCCGGAAAGGCGCCGTTGTCGACCCGCGGCTGGTAATCGACATTGGGCGGTGGTCGGTCCCAGATACGCCTGGCGTCGAGCGGCCGCGGGATGATGACCGTGCCGTCATAGCTGCGCGAGCAGCCGCCGCCGAAAAGCAGCGCCACGCCCAGCAAGAAAGGCCCTATTCGTCCATACATTAGCAACACCCCTACGCATGCTTATAGCGCGGCCTTGCCGCGCGCCACAACCGGACGGAATAACGCAGCAGGAACAGGCCGGTTGCGCCGTTAAGGTTAGCGGATCGTTAATGCTTCTGCGGCACATTCCGCCGACGAACCGCGGAGGGAGGGTTCGGCCTTGATTTTCGGGGTGGGGACAGCATGGCGGAATCGAACGAAGCAATCGGCGCGCGCGGCAAGCGTGAGCCCGGCAAGGCAGCCGCGCATGGCGGCGATCGATCGTCCGGCGTAGACATGGATCGCGCCGGCGCGCTTCGCCAGCTCGTCGAAGCGGCTTCGGACTGGACCTGGGAAACCGACGCGGAGCTTCGCTTTTCCTGGCTTTCTCAAGACTATCAGGCTGCGACGGGCATCGATCCGGCTGATGTGCTTGGCCGGTTCCGGTTCGATTTTCTCAATCAGGTCCGGAAGGGCAACCGGAGCGCGGCAGCCCATCTGGAGGACTTGCAGGCGCACCGGCCGTTCCGCGACTTCGTCTACGAACTGAAGGGTGGCCGCCCCGACTGCCGCTGGGTGCTGACATCAGGCTTCCCGCGTTTCGACGACGAAGGAAAATTCGCCGGCTATCGCGGCATAGGCCGCAACGTCACCGCGCTGGCCAGCGCCTTCGAGGACATGGAGCCGCCGGCTGGCGGCGAGCCCGTCCAGCATCTTGCCGATCTCGAACGGACGATGGACGCCATGCATATGGGCGTCGTGCTTCTGGATGCCGGGCTCGACACGCTGATCGTCAACAAGGCCTATCGCGACCTCTCCAGGATTCCGGATGGGGCCGTGACGGTTGGAGCGCCGTTCAGCCTTTTGATGGAACTCAACCGCCGCAACGGCATCTATGGCGACATCGACGAAGAGCAATGGCAGCGCTACCTCGCCACTCGCATCGAGGAGATCAGGGGCGGTACCGTCGCACCTCGGGAGTTTGTCCACACCGACGGGCGGACCATGATGTTCTCGGTCACGGCTCTGTCGGGAGGCAAGCGGCTGCTGACCTACTATGAGGTCACCGAGGTCAAGCGTCGTGACGCGGAGATCGAGAATGCCAACGCCAAGATCGCCGAGACATTCGCCAATCTCCGCACCATGGTCGATCAGATGCCGATCGGTGTCCTCGTCCTCGATGCCGACATGCGTGCCGAGGTCATCAACCGCGCCTTTTACGATTTCTGGCAGATCGACGCCCGGCGCGCCGAGATCGGCTGCAGCTTCCGCGATCTGATGGACGCGAGCCGCGACATAGACCCCTATGGTTCGGACGACGCGACATGGCAGCGGCATGTCGCCGAACGCGAGGCTGAAATCAGAGCCGGCACAGCCGGATCGCGGCAGTTCCCGCGCAATGACGGCCGGACGCTGATCTCGTCGATGGCGGCGCTGGCCGGCGGCAAGCGGTTCATTTCCTACGTCGATGTCACCGACATGAAGGACCGCGAGGCTGAACTTGCCGAGGCGCTGGAAAAGGCGCGGCTGGCGGAGGCCGTGATCAACGGCGTCAAGGATCCGATCTTCGTCAAAGACGACAATCTGCGATTCGTCTTCGTCAACGAGGCCTTCGCGGCGCTGTTCAAGCAGGCGCCGCAAGCCATGCTTGGCAGGCCGGGGGGCGATTTCCTCGGGCCGGCCGACGTCGCGCTGTTCGAAAGCAGCGAACGTGAGGTGCTGGCCGGCGGGCGGCAATATGAAGTGGAAGAAAGCTTCGAGGCCGACGGCGCCAGCCGTTCGCGCATTGTCAGGAAGAACCGCGTCCGCATGGCAAGCGGCCGCGACTATGTCGCCGGCTTTCTCTTCGACATCTCCGACATGAAGCGGCGCGAGACCGAAGCCGAAGATGAGCGCAAGCATCTCGCCAGCGTGCTGGAATCGCTGCCGGCAGGCGTTATCATCTACGACCGGGACGACAAGTTCGTCTTCGCCAACCACAGGCTGCAGGATTCGCTGCCGGCGCTGAAGCCCTTCTGGCAGCCCGGCCGCACGTTCCGCGAAGCGCTGGAGTTCGGCCATTCGGTCGGTTATTTCCGGTCGAGCGGCGATCCTGGGATCGACAGCCTCTACGAAGTCGATTCCGAACGCTGGCTTGACAGCATCCTGGCGCGTTGCCGTCTGCCGAATTCCTCCTATGAGCGCCTCAACGCGGATGGACGCTGGTACCAGGTCTACGACATGCGCACCGGGGACGGCACCTTCATCGGCGTGCGCGTCGACATCACCGATCTGAAGAGCCGCGAGGCTGCGCTTCATCACTCGATGCGCCAGATCGATCTCTTCCGCCATGTCATGGACGAGTTGCCGGTAGCCGCCTTCATCAAGGCGCAGGACCTGAGCATCGAATTCGTCAACAAGGCCTGGTGCGCGCTGACCGGTCTCGCCAAGGACGATGTCATCGGCCGGACCGACCGCCAGCTATTCAGCGGCGAGGAAGCAGAGGGCTTCAGCCAGGACGACACCGATGTCGTGACGAACGGCAATGTGCGTGAGGTCGAGGAGCCCGTCACCCATCGTGACGGAACGGTGCGGCAGTTGGTGACGCGCAAGAGCCGCCTGGTGGCCACGGACGGATCGGTGCATCTGGTCGGCTCCAGCACCGACATCACCGACGTCAAGGCACGCGAGCAAGCTCTGGAAGAGAGCATGCGCGAGAACGAGGTGTTCCGCAGCCTGATCGACAATGTACCGGTCTCGATCTACGCCAAGCGCTCCGATCTCAGGCAGTTCTATGTCAACAAGGGCTGGTGCGACCTCACCGGCTTCAGCAAGCAGGAGGCGATCGGCAACACCGACGTCGAGATCTTCGGGCCGGATGGCGAGGCCTTCGTGGCCAGCGATCTCGCCGTGCTGCGTACCGGCGAGACCCAGGAGATTGAGGAGACGGTGCGCCTTCCCGACGGCAGCGTCAGGCATCAGTTCGCCCGCAAGGGCGCAATGATCGCCTCCGACGGTTCGCTCTATTTGATCGGTTCGACGACCGACATCACGGAACTGAAGCAGCGTGAGGCGGAGCTCAGCGAAGCGCGTCAGCGCGCCGTGCTCGCCGATCGCGCCAAGTCGGAATTCCTCGCCAATATGAGCCACGAGATCCGCACGCCGATGAATGGCGTGCTGGGCATGGCTGAACTGCTGGCCAAATCCAATCTCGACCCGAAGCAGAAGACATTCACCGACATCATCGTCAAATCGGGCAATGCGCTGTTGACCATCATCAACGACATCCTGGATTTCTCCAAGATCGATGCCGGCCAGCTGGTGCTCGACCCGGCGCCCTTCAATCTCGCCGAGGCGATCGAGGACGTGGCGACGCTGGTGTCTACGCGGGCCAAGGAAAAGGACCTCGAGCTCATCGTGCGCATCGAGCCGCGGCTCGAAAGCCTGTTTATCGGCGATGTCGGCCGCATCCGGCAAATCGTCACCAACCTGCTCGGCAATGCGGTGAAGTTCACCGAAGAAGGCCACGTGCTGGTCGATGTGAGCGGCGAACGAGTTCCGACGGGAACCAGGCTGACGATCTCGGTCACCGACACCGGCATCGGCATCCCCGAGGAAAAACAGAAACTGGTGTTCGAGAAATTCAGCCAGGTCGACACGTCGTCGACAAGGCGCCACGAGGGCACCGGGCTTGGCCTTGCCATCACCTCGCGGCTGGTCGACCTGATGGGTGGCGACATCGGCGTCGAGAGCGCCGAAGGCAAGGGGTCGACCTTCTGGTTCACGGTGACGCTGCCGGGGGCCGGGCAGCAGAACGGGCAGCGCATCACGCCGGTGGACGTGACGGGCGCACGCGTGCTGATCGTCGACGACAATGCCGTCAACCGCGCCATCCTGACCGAGCAGATGACCTCTTGGACGTTCGATTCCTGCGCGGCCGAAAGCGGCGCCGAAGGTCTCAAGGTGCTGATCGCCGCGGCAGCCTATGGCGTGGCGGTGGATTGTGTCGTGCTCGACTATCAGATGCCTGAGATGAGCGGCGCCGAAATGGCGCGCATCGTGCGCAACACCGAGGGCCTCGCGGACACGCCGATCATCATGCTGACCTCGGTCGACCAGTCGCTTGCCAACACCAGCTACCGCGATCTCGGCATCGACGCGCAGTTGATCAAGCCGGCACGCTCCTCGGTGCTCCTGGAGACCCTGGTCGCGACCATCCAGCGCCATCGCCACGCCACCAACGACCAGGCCGTTCAGCCGCCAGCGAGCGAGGCGCTCGAGATTACCCCGCGGTCGCCTCTGGCGCTTTCCGGGCAGCGCGCGCAGTTGCAGCCGCCGCCGGTTCGTCCCAGGCTGCCTGCCACCGGGGGCGGGCACAGGCTCGATATCCTCGTGGCCGAGGACAATGAGGTGAACCAGATGGTCTTCACCCAGATCCTCGGCGAGACCGGCTACGGTTTCGAGATCGTCGGCAATGGCCGCAAGGCACTCGACGCCTTCGGCACGCTCAATCCGTGCATGATCCTGATGGATGTCTCGATGCCGGAGATGAGCGGTCTCGAAGCGACGGCCGCGATCCGCCTGCTGGAGCAGGAAACCGGTACGCATGTGCCGATCGTCGGCGTCACCGCGCATGCGCTCAAGGGTGACCGCGAACGCTGCCTGGAGGCGGGCATGGACGACTATCTGCCCAAGCCGATCAGCCCCAAGGCCCTGCTCGAGAAGGTCGAGCGCTGGGTCGGCGCCGGCCGTCAGGTCCACCGCAACGCGGGATAGCGCCCGCGTCGCCTGGATTTAGGATCCGGTGAGGCAAATCGAGGGAATCACCAGGGGATTTGCCGCTACTTCCGCGTGCAGTGACTATGGCGCGATCGCGCCATATCAAAGACGGTGTCCAGCCGGAACAATAGTAAAATCGAATTCCGCTCTTCTCAGTTACGGGCGGGAGCAGCGACCGCCTGCAAGAAACAGTGTCACTCTACCCCAACGGACCTGTTTTTGGCGATGGCCCGGCCATGACACGCTCTGGCTGCGAGCAACGCGCTCCCGTCCGGATTTTCTTCACTTGGGAAAGCCCCGTCGAATTCCGGGTGCTTCCACCCGTCGAACGGCTCAAGCCCCTGATTCCGGCGGTAAACTCGGACCGCGCCGCGCAGCGCCCGACACCGGTGCTTTTCCCGGTGCCGGCGACGCGTTACCGGGCTGACATGAAACTGTCATGCGACTGTTATAATCCAAGGCTATTGGCCTCAGCGGGCGCCGGAAAGAAGTGGCGCCGAGAGACCATCTTCCGAACAGGAGCAGGCCACATGAGACATTTCATCCGCTCGGCGGCCGTTGCGATTGCAATGGCTGCGGCGTCCACCCTCACCCTTTCCGCAGCAATGGCAGCTGATCTTTCCGGCGCCGGCTCGACCTTCATCTATCCGGTGTTCGCCAAATGGGCCGACACCTACAAGAAGGACACCGGCATCGGTCTCAACTACCAGTCGATCGGCTCCGGCGGCGGCATCAAGCAGGTCATCGCCAAGACCGTGACCTTCGGCGCCACCGACAAGCCGATGTCCGATGCAGACCTCGAAAAGAACGGCCTCGTGCAGTTCCCGATGGTGATGGGCGGCATCGTGCCGATCGTCAACCTCACGGGCATCAAGCCGGGCGAACTCGTCCTCGACGGCAAGACGCTGGCCCAGATCTATCTCGGCGCCATCACCACCTGGGACGACGCCGCGATCAAGGCGCTGAACCCCTCGCTCACCCTGCCGTCGACCGCGATCGCCGTCGTGCATCGCTCGGACGGTTCGGGCACGACCTTCAACTTCACCGACTACCTGGTGAAACTGTCGCCCGACTGGAAGGACAAGGTTGGTTCGGACACGGCCGTCGAATGGCCGACCGGCGTCGGCGCCAAGGGCAGCGAAGGCGTTGCCAACACCGTCAAGCAGACCGACGGCGGCATCGGCTACGTCGAATATGCCTATGCCAAGCAGAACAAGCTGTCCTACTCCAAGATGGTGAATGCAGCCGGCAAGGTTGTCGAGCCGTCGCTCGAATCCTTCGGCGCCGCCGCTTCGAATGCCGACTTCAAGGGCGCGAAGAACTTCAACGTCATCATCACCAACGAGCCCGGCGACGCCACCTGGCCGATCGCCGCCTCGACCTGGGTGCTGATCCACAAGGCTCCGGACGATGCCGCTGCCACCGGCGAAGCGCTGAAGTTCTTTGCCTGGGCCTACAAGGACGGCAAAGAAACCGCCAAGACGCTCGACTACGTGTCGATCCCCGACAGCGTCGTCGACCTGATCAAGGCTTCGTGGAAGGCCGACATCCAGGCCGGCGGCAAGCCGGTCTACGCTGGCGAGTAACATCACCCGAAGGAGCGCCGCTTCACGCGGCGCTCCTTTTTCTCAACACAAAGAGCCGAGCTTGACATGAGTGCTGTCCAGGAAGCCTTGCCAGCCATTAAGGGCTCGCGCGACGCCATCGTCAGACGCTTCGCGTTAACAGATTCGATCTTCCATGGGCTGACCCGCGCCGCCGCCATTCTCGTGCTGGTGTTGCTTGGCGGCGTCGCCATCTCGTTGTTTGCCGGTTCCTGGCAGGCACTGTCGACCTTCGGCTTCTCGTTTCTGACCAGCGAGAGCTGGAACCCGGTGACGGAGAAATTCGGCGCCCTGGCGCCTATCTATGGCACCATTGTCACATCGGCCATCGCCATCCTGATCGCCGTGCCGCTCGGCATCGGCATTGCCATTTTTCTCACCGAGCTTTGCCCGCGCCCGCTTCGGCGCCCAATCGGCATGGCGGTGGAACTGCTGGCCGGCATTCCTTCGATCATCTACGGCATCTGGGGCCTGTTCGTCCTGGCGCCGTTCCTGCAGACGACGGTGCAGCCCTTCATCATCAGCGTTTTCCATGGCGTTCCCGGTCTTGGCAGCCTGTTTGCCGGTCCGCCCTACGGCATCGGCCTGCTGACCTCGTCGCTGATCCTCGCCATCATGGTGCTGCCCTTCATCACCTCGATCACCAAGGACGTGTTCGACACGGTGCCGCCGGTGCTGAAGGAGTCCGCCTACGGCATTGGCTGCACGACCTGGGAAGTGACACGTCGCGTCGTCATCCCTTACACCCGCATCGGCATCATGGGCGGCGTCATGCTTGGCCTTGGCCGCGCGCTCGGCGAAACCATGGCGGTGACCTTCGTGATCGGTAATGCGCACCGCATCTCGACCTCGCTGTTCGCGCCGGCAACGACAATCTCCGCGACCATCGCCAATGAATTCACCGAAGCCGTCGGCGACCTCTATACGTCCTCGCTGGTAGCGCTTGGCCTGATCCTGTTCGTCATCACTTTCCTCATCCTTGCCATCGCACGCTACATGCTGATGCGCATCGACGCCCGCACCGGAGCCTGACCGATGTCGACAGCCTCGTCGCTTCACAGCCGCCGCAAGACCAGAAACTCGGTGATGATGACGCTGTGCGTCGCCGCCGCGGGCATCGGGCTTGCCTGGCTGGCACTGATCCTCGGCGCATTGGTCTACAAAGGCGCAGCCGGGCTCTCCCTTGATGTGTTTACGCAGATGACGCCGCCCCCCGGCGATGCCGGCGGCCTGCTGAACGCTATCTATGGCAGCGTGGTGATGACGGTCATCGCCGTTATCGTCGGCACGCCAATCGGTGTTCTGGCCGGCACCTACATGGCCGAATACGGCCGCTTCTCGAAACTCACCACCGTGGTGCGCTTCATCAACGACATTCTGCTATCGGCGCCGTCGATCATCATTGGCCTGTTTGTCTACGAATTGATGGTGCGGCCGATGGGGCATTTCTCGGCGATCGCCGGCGCCGTCGCGCTGGCCATCCTGGTCATCCCCGTGGTCGTGCGCACCACCGAGGACATGCTCAACCTGGTGCCGAACGCCTTGCGCGAAGCCGGCACCGCGATCGGCGCGCCGCGCTGGGTGGTCATCAAATCAGTGGCTTATCGTGCAGCACTTTCCGGCATCGTCACCGGCATATTGCTGTCGATCGCCCGCATCTCCGGCGAGACGGCGCCGCTGCTCTTCACCGCGCTCAACAACCAGTTCTGGTCGAGCAATCTCAACGCGCCGATGGCCAGCCTGCCGGTCACCATCTTCCAGTTCGCTCTCAGCCCCTATGAGGAATGGCAGCAACTGGCCTGGACCGGCGCACTCATAATCACATTGACGGTTCTCGCGCTCAGCATCTTTGCGCGCAGCCTGACCGGACGCAGAGAGGACAAATGAGCCAGATGTTGTCTCCAGACATGACGATTGCCACCGAGGCAGCCGCCAAGGCGAAGATCGAGGTCAAGAACCTCAATTTCTACTACGGCCAGTCGAAGGCGCTGAAGGACATCACGTTGTCGCTGCCCGAGCGCAGCGTGACGGCCTTCATCGGACCGTCGGGTTGCGGAAAGTCGACGCTGCTGCGCGTCTTCAACCGCATCTACGAACTCTACCCCAAGCAGACCGCCGAGGGCCAGGTGCTGCTCGACGGCCAGAACGTTCTCGACCGTTCGCAGGATCTCAACCTGCTGCGGACCAAGATCGGCATGGTGTTCCAGAAGCCGACGCCGTTCCCGATGTCGATCTATGAGAACATCGCTTTCGGTGTCAGGCTCTATGAGAAGATCAGCAAGGCCGAGATGGACGGCCGTGTCGAGCAGGCGCTGAAGCGCGCCGCATTGTGGACCGAGGTCAAGGACAAGCTGAACGCCAGCGGCCTCAGCCTGTCGGGCGGCCAGCAGCAGCGTCTTTGCATCGCCCGCACCGTGGCGGTGAAGCCGGAGGTCATCCTGCTCGACGAGCCGGCCTCGGCGCTCGATCCGCTGTCGACCGCCAAGATCGAGGAACTGATCGACGAGTTGCAGGCCGACTACACGATCGTCATCGTCACCCACAATATGCAGCAGGCGGCGCGCGTGTCACGCCAGACGGCTTTCATGTATCTGGGCGAACTGGTCGAATTCGACAAGACCGAGAAGATCTTCACGTCGCCTCGCGAGAAGCGCACGCAGGACTACATCACCGGCCGCTTCGGCTGATATCACGCATACGAGGACCAGGATCATGGCCGAACATACAGTCGCAGCCTTCGACGAGGATCTCGGACAGATCAGCAGGCTGATCAGCGACATGGGCGATCTCGCCGGCACGATGGTCGGCGGCGCCACCAAGGCGCTGCTGAATTCCGACAACGCGCTGGCACAGCGCGTCGTCTCCGACGACGCCATCATGGACGCGCGCCAGCGCGAGCTCGACGACCGAGCCATCACCCTCATCGCCAAGCGTCAGCCGATGGCCGACGATCTGCGTCATGTCGTCGGCTCGATCCGGATGGCGGGCGATCTCGAGCGCATCGGCGACCTTGCCAAGAACATTGCCAAGCGCGTCGGCTCCGTCGGCCTCTCCGCCACGCCACGCGACC
Organism: Mesorhizobium sp. Cs1321R2N1; assembly: GCF_037179725.1. Taxonomy (NCBI): domain Bacteria; kingdom Pseudomonadati; phylum Pseudomonadota; class Alphaproteobacteria; order Hyphomicrobiales; family Phyllobacteriaceae; genus Mesorhizobium; species Mesorhizobium sp. Cs1321R2N1. Next base: position 55,470 of record NZ_JAPYKP010000024.1, read on the forward strand.
TGTCGCATTCGATCGACTCCATGGCGCAGCTGGTGCTGATCCAGGTGCAGGGCGTGGTCGAGGAATATGCGGCCGGCGATGCCGCCGCACTCGCCAAGCTCAGGAATGACGACGAACGCATCGATGTCAAATACACATCGGTGTTCCGCGAACTCCTGACCTACATGATGGAAGACCCGCGCAACATCACGGCTTGCACGCATCTTTTGTTCTGCGCCAAGAATCTCGAACGCATCGGCGACCACGTGACCAACATTGCCGAGAATGCATATTATGTGCTGACCGGCACGCAACTGCCCGCCAACCGTCCGAAGCAGGACGAGACGGCGATGTCGGTGCCGGCGGCTTGACGGCAGGGATGATCAATCGATGATCGCGCCACGCATCATGGTGGTGGAGGACGAGGAGCCGCTCGGCGTGCTCCTCCGCTACAATCTGGAATCGGAAGGCTACCAGGTCGAGGTGGTGACACGCGGCGACGAAGCCGAGATCCGCCTCCAGGAGAACGTGCCCGACCTCCTGGTGCTCGACTGGATGGTGCCGGCGGTTTCCGGCATCGAACTCTGTCGGCGCCTGCGAATGCGGCCCGAGACCGAGAGGCTGCCGATCATCATGCTGACGGCGCGCGGCGAGGAGAGCGACCGCGTGCGCGGCCTCTCGACCGGTGCCGACGACTATCTGGTCAAGCCGTTCTCGACACCGGAATTCATGGCCCGGGTCAAGGCGCTGCTGCGCCGCGCCAAGCCGGAAGTGCTGTCCAGCGTGCTCAAGGTCGGCGACATCGTGCTCGACCGGGAATCGCACCGGGTCTATCGCAAGAAGAGCGAGATCCGGCTCGGGCCGACCGAGTTTCGCCTGCTGGAATTCATGATGCGCCATCCCGGCCGCGTGTTCTCGCGCAGCCAGTTGCTCGACAATGTCTGGGGCGAGACGATCTATATCGATGAACGCACCGTGGACGTGCATGTCGGCCGGCTGCGCAAGGCGGTTAACAATGGCCGTATGCCGGACGTGATCCGCACCATTCGCGGCGCTGGCTACGCGATCCGCGAAGACTGAAATCAGGCTACATTCTTGCCCGGAACGCCGGGCTTCGCCAGCACGCCCGGCGCGAAAATCTCCTGGTCCACGAAGGTCAATGCGCGCATAGCGCAACCTTCGCGGATGAGCGGCAGCTCGTTCGGCTCGGTGTCGAAGGAAATCGATTCCGAATGCTGGCCGCCGGCGGTCTGGGCGATGGCCTCGCGCAAGGCCGGCTCGATCAGGTCGAAGGCGGCGGCGCTGACGCCGACCATGGCGACGGGTGCGGGATCGATCAGCGCGAACAGGCTGCCCAGTCCATAGCCCAGCGCCTCGCCGGCCTTGCGATAGGCTTCGCGCTCCGGTCCGTCTTTCTCCCTTGCCGTCGCGGCGAGTGTCCGCATCTGCGCATCGCTGACATCTGCGACCGGTTCGGCGTCCTCGCCAAGCTGCCTGGCGTTGCGCCAGATGGCGTAGTTGCCGGCATAGGCCTCGACGCAGCCGCGCCGCCCGCAGCGGCAGAGCGCGCCTCCCGGGCGATGGATCATGTGGCCGAACTCGCCTCCCGATGAATGCGTGCCGGTGAACAGCTCGCCCTTCAGCACCAGGCCCATGCCGATGCCGTGCGAGAGCAGGATGGCGATGAAGTCGTCGCGGTAGCGTTCGGGGTCGCGCCAGCGCAGCGCCACCGCCATCATGTTGCAGTCGTTCTCCATGGTGGCGGGGATGCCGAACTCGGCTTCAAGTATGTCGGCGAAGGGAATGTCCGTCTGCGGCGTGATCGGCGACCACAGCATCGCACGCGCCTCGGTGTCAGTGATGCCCTGGATCGCCAGCGCGATGCGGGCAATACTGCGGACGTCGAGATCGGGGTCCTCGAGGCGCCGCCGCACTATTGCCGTGCATTCGCCGATCAGCGCCTCGCGCGACATGGTCAGCGTGTCCAGCCGGCGCTGTTCCTCGGCGACCACCTGGCCGGCATAATCGATGACGGCGACGGACAGGAAATTCAGCGACAGCACCACGGTCATCACAGCCGCGGCCTCGGGGTTGAGGCCAAGGCCAACCTGCGGCCGGCCGCGTTTCAATGAGCCGGCCTCGTTCGGCTTGCCTTCGGTCAGGATACCCTCGCCGATCAGGTCGGCTGATATCGCCGATATGGTCGAGTGGCTGAGGCCGGTGGTGGCGGCGATCTCGGTGCGCGAGGGCTGACCACCCTGACGCACGGCTGCAATCACCATGGCGCGGTTGCGCCGGCGCAGATCGTCGTGGCGGATTCCGACCGACATGTTTACCACATCCTCCCGTCGCCGCGGTTCTTGACACCCCTTCGAACATCTCCGGCAACGGGTCGAATACTGGCAGAAGCGGCAGGAGCTGTCATTTATTTATTGCGGGACCCGAAAAAAGGTACACGGCACCTCAAAATCCATCAGAATCGATGTTGACAGTGTTCCGACGATGGACCAGTGTTTTTTCGAGGCTCGAAAAAATGGAGCCTTTGTGCCGGCCTTCGGGCCAGTTTGGTCGCGCCATACGCGGCGCAGGGAGGATATATCATGACGAGATTCACAGTCGCCATCCTGGCGGGTGTCGCCATGTCGCTGACGCTGGCGTCGGTGGCGCAGGCGAAGGACAAGGTCATCGGCGTTTCGTGGTCGAATTTCCAGGAAGAGCGCTGGAAGACCGACGAGGCCGCCATGAAGAAGGCGATCGAGGCCGCGGGCGACAAGTACATTTCCGCCGATGCGCAGTCCAATCCCGGCAAGCAGCTGACCGATGTCGAAAGCCTGATTTCGCAGGGCGCCAATTCGCTGATCATCCTGGCGCAGGATGCTTCGGCCATCGGCCCGGCGGTGCAGAAGGCGCTCGACGAGGGCATTCCGGTCGTCGGCTATGACCGCCTGATCGAGAACAAGGACGTCTTCTACCTGACCTTCGACAACAAGGAAGTCGGCCGCATGCAGGCCCGCGAGGTGTTCAAGGTGAAGCCTGAAGGCAATTACGTCTTCATCAAGGGCTCGGGTGCCGATCCGAATGCCGACTTCCTGTTCTCGGGCTCGATGGAAGTGCTGAAGGAAGCCATCGACAGCGGCAAGATCAAGAATGTCGGCGAAGCCTATACGGACGGCTGGCTGCCCGCCAACGCCCAGAAGAACATGGAGCAGTTCCTCACCGCCAACGACAATAAGGTCGACGCCGTGGTCGCGGCCAATGACGGCACCGCCGGCGGCGTCGTCGCGGCGCTGACGGCGCAGGGGCTC